>NZ_JBOBDM010000093.1:0-14734 GCF_050586605.1 Pseudomonas sp. ES1
GAAACCCCACCACCACGCTCTTGATGATGAACGCCAACACGCCCAGTCCCAGCACGAAGAACAGGATCAGCGTGCCGAAACGGCCAGCCTTGGATTTTTTCGCCAGGTCCCAGACGATGAAGCCCATGAAGGCGATCAGCACGGTGACGAGGACGATCATCATCCACTCTTCGAATACGGCGGGATCCATCGGTCAACTCCAGGCAGGGTAAGAGCCCGATCATACGCCGGGCGCGCAGGGTTTCAACGCAGGTGGGTCAATGGCAGCTCGGTGCTGGCCAGCACCTGGTTGAGCACGAAGCTCGAACGCACGCTGGTCACGCCGTCGATGCGGGTCAGGCTGCCGAGCAGCAGCTTCTGGTAGTGGTCCATGTCCGGTACCACCACCTTGAGCTGATAGTCGGCGTCCATCCCGGTGACCAGGCTGCACTCCAGCACTTGCGGCAGGTTGCGGATCGCCGCCTCGAAGGTTTCGAAGCGCTCGGGGGTGTGGCGGTCCATGCCGATCAGCACATAGGCGGTCAGGCTCAGGCCGAGCTTCTTGCGGTCCAGCAGCGCCACCTGGCGCGAGATGTAGCCGTCGTCTTCGAGCTGCTTGACCCGGCGCGAGCAAGGGGAGGGCGACAGGCCGATGCGCTCGGCCAGTTCCTGGTTGGAGATGCGCGCGTCACGCTGCAATTCGGCAAGGATGCTCAGGTCATAGCGGTCGAGCTTGCTCATGAATAGGGCCTTTTCTGTTCGGATTGCGGCGAATTATCGATCCTGAGTGAAAAATTGCGCAAGCGGTATTTATCAGAGCAATCTTCGCAATCCTCTGCCCCCTTGGCTCGCCTATCTTTATCACCAGAATCACTGCCCGGACATCAGTCCACGGCGAGGCGCCCCAGACGGGCGCTCGCGGCCAGCCCTCCAACCGGATCGGCACGGCCCCCGGGCTACGCACTGCCCAGAAGGCGGCGCGAGGTGAGCCGGTACCACAAGTGCCGAGCACGGACGACAATTCCCAAGGGGAGGCCGCAAGGCCTCCCTTTTTTATTGCGCCGGTATTTCTCCCCGCGCCGCGCCCGGCCGCTGTCTGCTTTTTCATCAGCCGGCCTTGTGCGGCGGGTTAGACTGCCTGCAGTACAGGCAGGGGTCATTGACTGAGAGGAACAACATGAGGTCACGCATCTGGCAGTTGGCAGGTGTTGGTTTGCTGGGCATCGGTATCAGCCTGGGCGCCTTGGCCCAAGGGCCGGGAGACGGTCCGCAGGACCCCAATGGCGGGCGTGGCTCGCCGCTCAACTCGCGTGACGAAGTGCGCCAGACCCAGCAGCCACGCCAAGGGTATTACCAGGACATCCCGCGCCGGCATGACGACAACCGTCACTGGCAGGCCGGTGGCCCCGGTCAGCGACCAGGCGGGGACTGGTCGGGGCGGCCGGACGGCCATGGCGATGGTTGGGGCCCAGGGCCGCAGTATCGCCCCGGGCATACCGTCGATCGCTTCCCGGACCGCTCCTGGCAAGTGCCCTACCGCGGCCAGGATTACTACTACTCCGGTGGCTACTGGTATCGCCCCCATGGCGGCGGCTACGTCGTGGTCAGGCCGCCTTACGGGGTGAGGGTCAGCTACTTGCCGCCCTATGCGCGCGAAGTATGGTTGGGCGGAGCGCTGTTCTTCCTGGTGGCCGACACCTACTACCAGTACCAGGCCAGCAGCGCCGAGTACGTGGTGGTCAACCCGCCCACGGTGGCGCCGGCGCCGCAACCGGCTGGTGGTTACGATGTGATCGCCTATCCCCTGCATGGCCAGGGCCCGGAGCAGCAGGAGCAGGACCGTTATCAGTGCCATCGCTGGGCCGTGAGCCAGAGCGGTTTCGACCCGGCAACCGCCAGTTATGCGCCGCCGCCGAACGTGGCAGACAACTATCGACGGGCATTGGGCGCTTGCTTGAGCGGGCGGGGTTACAGCACCAACTGATGCCAAACTGTGGGAGCCGGCTTGCCGGCGATGCAGGCGCCGCAGTTTTTGGGCACCGGCTTTGCCGGTGATCGCCGGCAAGCCGGCTCCCACAGGGTTATGCATTTCTTCAGAGCAGCGCGGTCAAGGTGGGAGCTGGCTTGCCAGCGATGAGGCCTACACCGGATCGGCATGCACGATCACATCGGCCCGTGGGTACCGCTCGCGGATCGCCTGGGAGGCCTGCACGCACAACCCATGGGCCTGATGCAGCGGCAGCTCACCCGGCAATTCCAGGTGCAGCTGCACGAACCAGTGGCTCCCCGACACCCGCGTGCGCAGGTCGTGCGCGCCCATGACCCCAGGGATCGCCAGCACCGCTTCGAGCATGCGCTCGCCGATGTCGGCCGGCAGTTCCTGGTCCATCAAGATCGCCGTGCTCTCGCGGGCGATCTGCACCGCGCTCCACAGGATGTACAGGGCGATACCCAGGCCAAACAGCGCATCCAGCTGTGGCCAGCCCAGGCGCGCCAGCAGCAGGGCCAGCAGGATGCTGCCATTGAGCAGCAGGTCGGAGCGGTAGTGCAGCGAATCGGCGCGCACCGCGGTCGAGCCGGTGATACGGATCACCCTGCGCTGCAACGCCAGCAGCGCCAAGGTCAGCACCAGCGAAAGCAGCATCACCGCGATACCGGCCCCGGTGTCCCCCAGCGGCTGCGGCGACTGCAACCGCTGCACGGCCTGCACCCCGATCAATACCGCACTGACCCCGATGAACAGCGCCTGCGCCATGCCGGCCAGGGCTTCGGCCTTGCCGTGGCCAAAACGGTGATCATCGTCGGCCGGGCGCAACGCGTAGTGCACCGCGAGCAGGTTGAGGAAGGAGGCGACGGCATCCAGCGCCGAGTCGGTAAGCCCGGCCAGCAGGCTCACCGAGCCGCTCAGCCACCAGGCCACGGCCTTGCTCAGCACCAGGATGCTGGCCACCGCCAGGGATGCGCGGGTGGCCAGGCGCAGCAGGCGTTGGTGTTCGCTAGTCACGGTCATGCGCAGGGGGTCGTCCTTGCCGGTTTCAAGCTGCCGGTACCAGGCCGAGGGCCGCCAGTTGCTCGACGCTGCCGCGCTGCTGGATCAGCCGTGGGTCGTTCAGCGGCAGGCGCTGGCCCAGTTCGCTTTCGAGGATAGCCTGCAGCTTGATCCTGTCGACCTGGCCGTCGGCATTGATGGCGGGCTTGAGCTTGGCCGGGTCGACCTGCGCGGAGTAGCCGCCGGGGTAGTAGATGGCGCCCGTGGCGAAGTCGATGCCGAAGGCGATCAGGCCGGGGATGATGTAGAACAGCAGGCCGACGGCATCCAGCGCGGCGATCATCGGGTCGATCTTGCCTTCGATCTGGCCGCGACGGTCAGGGAAGAAAACCGTGCCGCAGGCCGTCAGTTGGGTCAGCAGGGTGGCGACAAGGGCGCCACCGATGACGCGGGAAGCGATGCGCATGTGAATCTCCGGTAAAGGTAACCACGACAAGGGGCGCGGCAGCGGCCGGCGCCTGAAGCTTAAGACCATGATAGGGCAGGCCAGGTTCGCCGTTATACTCGGGCGATTGTTCGAGGACCACCATGATTTCATTACCGATCGATGCCGTACTGCCTGACCTGCGCCTGGCCCTGGGTGCCCGCGACGAAGCCGTGCTCGAGGCGCCGCCCGGCGCCGGCAAGACCACCCGCGTGCCCCTGGCCCTGCTCGACGAACCCTGGCTGGCGGGGCAGACCATCCTCATGCTCGAACCCCGCCGCCTGGCCGCCCGCGCCGCCGCCGAGCGGCTGGCCAGCGAGCTGGGCGAGAAGGTCGGGGAAACGGTGGGCTATCGCATCCGCCTGGACAGCAAGGTTGGCCCCAACACCCGCATCGAAGTGGTCACCGAAGGCATTCTCACCCGCCGCTTGCAGAGCGACCCGGCGCTGGAGGGGGTGGGGCTGCTGATTTTCGACGAATTCCACGAACGCAGCCTCGACGCCGACCTGGCCCTGGCGCTTAGCCTCAATGGCCGCAGCTTGCTGCGTGACGAACTGCCGCTGAAGATCCTGCTGATGTCCGCCACCCTGGAGGGCGAGCGCCTGTCGCGGCTGCTGGATGACGCCCCGGTGGTCAGCAGCCAAGGCCGTATGCACCCGGTGGACATTCGTTGGAGCCGGCCCTTCCAGCCTGGCGAGTTCGTCGAACCGCGGGTGGTCGACTCTGTGCTGCAGGCGCTTGCCGATGAAGGCGGCAGCTTGCTGGTGTTCCTCCCCGGGCAGGCGGAGATCCGCCGGGTGCACCAGGCCCTGCAGGAGGCCCTGGGCGAGCGCCCCGGCATCCTGCTCTGCCCGCTGCACGGCGAGCTCGACCTGAATGCCCAGCGCGCCGCCATCGAACCGGCGCCCCAAGGCCAGCGCAAGGTGGTGCTGGCCACCAACATCGCCGAGACCAGCCTGACCATCGACGGCGTGCGCGTGGTGATCGATGCAGGCCTCGCACGGGTACCGCGCTTCGACCCCGGCAGCGGCATGACCCGCCTCGACACCCAGCGCATCTCCCGCGCCAGCGCCACCCAGCGGGCCGGCCGTGCCGGGCGCCTGGAGCCGGGCGTGTGCTACCGCCTGTGGTCCGAGGCGCAGCATGACCAACTGGCGGCCCATGGCAGCGCCGAGATCCTCCAGGCCGACCTGGCCGGGCTGGCCTTGCAACTGGCGCGCTGGGGCGTACCGCCCGAACAGCTGAGCTGGCTCGACCAACCGCCCACTGCCGCCTTCGCCCAGGCCCAGGACCTGCTGGCGCGGCTCGGCGCCTTCAAGCCCGGCCAGCGCGAGCAGTTGAGCGCCCACGGCCAGGCCATGGCCGAGTTGCCGGCGCACCCGCGCATCGCCCACCTGCTGCTGCGCGGCCAGGACCTGGGGCTGGCCGACATGGCCTGCGACGTCGCGGCCTTGCTGGGCGAGCGCGACATCCTGCGCGGCGGCGGCGCCGACCTGCATTCGCGGCTGAGCGTACTCAGTGGTGAAAGCAAAACCTCACGCGGCGGCCAGGGCGGCGTGCAACGTGCCCGGCAACTGGCCCGGCAATACCGTGGGCAATTGCGTGGCAAACCCCGCACCCCAGTGGCGGATCCCGAGCATCCGCGCTGGCTCGGTGCCCTGCTGGCGCTGGCCTACCCCGACCGTGTCGCCCAGCAGCGTCGCGAAGGCGGCGCCGAATACCGCCTGGCCAACGGCCGTGCGGCGCTGTTCGGCGAAGCCGATGCGTTGATGAAATGCCCCTGGCTGGTGATCGCCGACCTCGGCAGCCGCCAGGGCCAGCGTGAGGAGCGCATTTACCTGGCTGCCGAATTCGAGCGGGCACTGTTCGATGATGTGCTTGCCGAGCAGGTCGAACAGCTCGACCTGCTCGACTGGGACGAACGCGAGCAGGTGCTGCGCGCCGAACGCCAGCGCAAAGTCGGCGAGCTGGTGCTCAGCCGCGAGCCGCTGCCCGGCCTTGCCGATGACGCCCGCGCCAGGGCCTTGCTCGGCCTGGTGCGGCGCAAAGGCCTGAACCTGCTGACCTGGACCCCCGAACTGCGCCAGTGGCAGGCACGGGTTGCGCTGCTGCATCGACTGGACCTGGAGAAAGACGGCCAAAGCGAGTGGCCCGACCTGAGCGACGAAGCGCTGCTGGCCAGCCTGGAAGACTGGCTGCAACCGTACCTGGGCAAGGTCTCACGCCTAAGCCATTTCGCCGCGCTGGACCTGTCGTCGATCCTGCGCAACCTGCTGCCCTGGCCGTTGCCCCAGCGCCTGGACGAGCTGGCCCCGGCGCATCTGAGCGTGCCTTCGGGCTCGAACATCCGCCTGGACTACAGCGAACAGCCGCCGATTCTCGCCGTGCGCTTGCAGGAGCTGTTCGGCCTGGCCGACACCCCACGCATCGCCGGTGGGCGCCTGCAGGTCAAGCTGCACCTGCTGTCACCGGCACGCCGGCCAGTGCAGGTCACCCAGGACCTGGCCAACTTCTGGCGTACTACCTATGCCGAGGTGAAGAAGGATTTGAAAGGGCGTTACCCCAAACACTACTGGCCGGACAACCCACTGGTGGCCGAGGCCACGGCCCGGGCCAAGCCCAGAGGCACCTGACGAGGCAGGTACCAATTAAGTCCCGGGGGCATCCTTACAAGGCACGTACGATCAGGTACTCGCACAGCTCGCCGGTTTGCACGGTGAGGCCAGCGACATCTGCACCATGGCCCGGCAACGCCTTGACCTGATGCCCCTGCTGATCCCGGAGCAGGCACATGACCCGGTCTTGTTGCCACTCGAGCGGTTGTACCTTCCAGTACTGTTGCGTACTTGCCCTTGGATAGAGGCCGACTCGCCCGTTGCTGTCGATGTCCAGCTGCCGTGTGCTGTCGCTGGCCAGCGACAGCGTGAAGTGAAGGCGCTCGGGCCCCCTGGAGTGAAAGCGGAAGAGGAAGACTTCGGCCGGGTCGGCACCGCCGGTCTGCAGCCAGCCCGTATCACCGCGAACATCCACCCCGAAACTGAAATCGTGGCGTGTGGCTTGCAGGTGGATGGGCGACCAACGCTGGCCTTGCCGTAGGTAGATCTTGCCGATGAAGGAATGGCCATCGGCCCAGGCGTTTGCGGTTTGGGACATGCTCAAGCTGAGTTCTCCTGAATGTACGCTGCGCCGGTCGAGGTTCGGGCCGGCGCGAAGCACATTAGGCAGCAGGTGGGCAAAGGGGCAGCTTGAGCGGTTTCCTGGTCGTGTCGTGGTTCCTCGTGCCTGGTGATCAGGCACGGACCAAGCTCAGGCCGCCGCTTCGCTCTCCAGCAGCATGAACAGGCGGTACAGCACCACGGTGCTGAACAGCTGCAGGAAGCCGCTGAGGCTATCCAGGGCCAGTTGCACGCCTGGCTGCGGCTCGGGGAATACCGTCAGCAGCAAGCCATCGATCAGCCACAGCGGTGCCAGCACCGACAGCATGCACACCATGATGCGCATGAAGTGCCCGGTGGTCATGCGCGCGCTGGTGCGCATCGACTCGACCACTGGCAAGCCGCGCAGCACCAGCAGGTATTCGGCGAACACCAGGTTCACCATGATCCATACGCCCGGGAAGATGAACAGCATCAGGCCCGCCATGATCAGCAGCGAGCTGATCAGGATCAGCAGCGCCAGCGCCGGCCACAGCTGCACGGCGCGGGCGAACAGGTTGCGCTTGGCGATCGGGTTGCCGTTGCTGCGGGTGTCGAGGTAGAGGATTAGTGCCGCGCTGTACAGCGGGTAGAACAGCAGGCTGACCAACATGCCGTAGGCCGGCGAAGCCTTGTCGCCCAGTTGGTTGTAGAGCAGTTGGGTGCACAGGACCTCGAGCACCACCAACGGCAGGCACAGCTGAAGGATGCTCACCAGGTGGCGGCGGAAGAAGTACAGGGAGTCGCGCAGAACGCTCAGCGGATTCATCGGTCAACATCGCATGGCAGAAAAAGCAGGGCGTAACTTTAGCCCAGACCGCCCGCTTGCTGAAAAAAGTTTCATGGCCCAGGCGATTGAATCGCTCGGGCCGGCCCCCCATCTTTGAGCCTGTCCGTTGCCCAGTTCAGCCCATGAGGTCGCTTGATGAACACTGAAGAACAAACCCTGATCGACGGCCTGTTCGGCCGCCTCAAGCAAGCCGAGGACCCCGCCCAACCGCGCGATGCCCAGGCCCAGGCGTGCATCGAACAGCACCTGCGCCAGCAACCGGCGGCGCCGTACTACATGGCCCAGGCGATCCTGGTGCAAGAGGCTGCGATCAAGCGCCTGGACGAGCAGAACAAGCAGCTCGAGGCCGAGCTCAAGCAGGCCCGTGCCCAGGTTGAAGCGACCCGTTCCAGCGCCGGTAATAGTGGCGGTGGTTTCCTGTCCAGCATCTTTGGCGCCGGTGCCCGCAGCCCGGAACCCCAGCGCTCGGTTGCGCCGCCGCCGTCTTCTGCCGGTGGCTGGCGCGAGCCTGCCCCGCAGGCCTACGCCCCAGCTCAGCCACAGCAGGGCTTCGGAGCGGCGCCTGCGCCGGCACCGGCACGCAGTGGCGCCAGCAGCTTCCTCGGCGGGGCGATGCAGACGGCCGCCGGAGTGGCCGGCGGCGTGCTGCTGGCCCAGGGCATCAGCAGCCTGTTCAATCATCATTCGCAGCCTGAAGAGGTGGTCGAAGTGATCAAGGAAGAACCCGCGCCGGCCAGCGACACAGGCGGATGGAGCGACCAGGGCGGTCAGCAGCAGGTGGCCGACAACGGTGGCTGGGGCAGTGACCAGGGTGGTTTTGCCGATACCGACTACGGCGGTGATGATGGCGGCTTCTTCTCGGACGACGACTACGTCTGAGGGCTCTGGCATACTCGCTGGCACTTGGGGGCGCGCAGCGCCCCTTTCGCGGGCAAGCCCGCTCCCACAGAAGGCCGCGCATAACCTGTGGGAGCGGGCTTGCCCGCGAAAGGGCTCTGCAACAGCCTCCTTCATGGATTCAGCGAGGTCACCACGCGTGAAGAAAATCGCCCTGTTCGCCGACGTGCAGAACCTCTACTACACGGTTCGCCAGGGCCACGGCTGCCATTTCAACTATGCCGCGCTGTGGGCCGAGGTCAGCCGCGAAGGGGAGATTGTCGAAGCAGTGGCCTACGCCATCGACCGCGGCGACAGCAAGCAGCAACAGTTCCAGCAGATCCTGCGCAAACTCGGTTTCGAGGTGCGCCTCAAACCCTACATCCAGCGCGCCGATGGCTCGGCCAAGGGCGACTGGGACGTGGGTATCACCCTCGATGTGATCGAGGCAGCGGCGCGGGTCGATCAGGTGGTGCTGGCCTCCGGTGACGGGGATTTCGACCTGTTGCTGGAGCGGGCGATGCAGCGCCACGGCGTCGAAACCGTGGTCTATGGCGTGCCGGGGCTGACGGCGTTGTCGGTGATTCGCGCGGCCAGCCGCTATGTGCCGATCGAGGGCAAGCTGCTGCTGCGTCATTGAATGCCAATCGCGGGGCAAGCCCGCTCCCACGTTTACCATGGGAGCGGCGGTGCGCCGATGCGACTTGCCCCGCGATTGGCCATCTCATCCCTTCCTGCCATTGCCCTCCAGATGCCCCAGCGGCACCCGCCGCTCCACCGCGCTCGACAGAATGATCGAGGTTTTGCTGAAGCCCAGCTGCGACACCCGGTTGATCAGCGCCTCCAGCTCCGTCATCGACGCCACCGCCGCCTGCATGATCACGCAAGGGTCGCCCGTGACCCGGTGGCACTCGGTCAACTCAGGGATGCGCGCCAGGGCTTCATAGGCCTGCTGGTTGCCATGGCTGGCCAGGCGCAGCTCCATCACGCACTGGATCGGCAGGCCGATCTTTTCCAGGTCGACCTTGGCCGTGTAGCCACTGATCACCCCGCTGGCCTCGAGCTTGGCGACCCGCTCGGCCACCGCCGGGGCCGACAGATTGACCTGGCGCGCCAGCTGCGCGTAAGTGGCCCGGCCGTCTTCCAGCAGGGCGGCGAGGAGCATGCGGTCGTATTTGTCCATGGCGATTCCTGGTGACTTTGCAATCGATGGTCAAGGCTGTGCATAACCATGCTTTGCAAAGTGTTTCGGTGATTTAAACGTGTTTTGTAACTTAAGTTTGCCCGTGGCCCTTTCTAAACTAAGCCACCCGTAAACGGATTTCGAGCCCCCTGCCATGACTGCCTCCCGTCGCTTCCCCTTGCTGCTTGTCGGCGCTTTTCTTGCCCTGTACCTGGTCTGGGGCTCGACCTACCTGTTCATCCGCATCGGCGTGGAATCCTGGCCACCGCTGATGATGGCGGGCGTGCGCTTCGTGATTGCCGGCAGCCTGCTGTATGGCTTTCTGCGCTGGCGCGGGGCGCCGGCTCCCACCTGGGCGCAATGGCGTGCGGCCGGGGCGATCGGTTTTTTGCTGCTCAGCTGCGGCAACGGTGGCGTGACCCTGGCCGAGCACGCCGGGGTAGCCTCGGGCGTGGCCGCCCTGGCGGTGGCGACCGTGCCGCTGTTCACCCTGGTGTTCGGCCTGCTGTTCGGCCACCGCAATTCGCGCCTGGAATGGGCCGGCATCGCCCTCGGCCTGGTGGGTATCGGCATGCTCAACATGGGTTCGAACCTGCAGGCCAGCCCCATGGGCGCTGCGCTGATCCTGTTTGCCGCGGCGGCCTGGGCCTTCGGCTCGGTGTGGAGCAAGCAACTGCCGCTGCCCCAGGGCGCCATGGCCAGCGCCGCGGAAATGCTGGTTGGTGGTGCTGCGCTGCTGATCGGCAGCGCTCTGAGCGGTGAGCGCCTGACCCAGATGCCCACCGCCGCCGGTTGGGGCGCGCTTGCCTACCTGGTGCTGTTCGGTTCGATCCTCGCCTTCAGCGCCTACATGTACCTGCTCAAGCACGTGCGCCCGGCGGCGGCCACCAGCTATGCCTACGTCAACCCGGCGGTGGCGGTGTTGCTGGGGATCGTCTTTGCCGGCGAGCAGATCGGCGCCGAGGAGTGCCTGGCGATGGCGGTGATCATCGGCGCGGTGGTGCTGATCGGCCTGCCGCAGTGGCGCAAGGCGCCCGAGCAGCCGGCGCAGTTGAAAGAGCAGGCGTGCAAGTAATACCTGTGGGAGCGGCGATTCATCCGCGAACACGGGCATCGAGGTGTCATCTTCGCGGGTAAACCCGCTCCCACAGGTACTGTGGAGTGCTGGGGGAATGCACGGACCCTGTGGGAGCGGGTTTACCCGCGAAAGCATCGGTGGGGCCGCCGTCGTATTCGCGGGTAAACCCGCTTCCACAAGGCCATTTGTTGCCTGCGCTGGGGTAAACTTGCCGCCTTCGCTGAACCCCCTGACGGTATTGCCATGAATTTCGCCCAACTCGGCCTGATCGAACCGCTGCTGCGCACCTTGCAGACGCTGGACTACAGCACACCCACCCCGGTCCAGGCCAAGGCCATCCCCGCCGTGCTCGCCGGCCGCGACCTGATGGCCGCCGCCCAGACCGGCACCGGCAAGACCGCAGGCTTTGCCCTGCCGGTGCTGCAGCGCCTGGCCCTGGAAGGCGAGAAGGTCGCCAGCAACTCGATCCGTGCGCTGGTGCTGGTGCCCACCCGCGAACTGGCCGAGCAGGTTCACGCCAACGTGCGCGAATATGCCGAGAACCTGCCGCTGTCCACTTACGCGGTATACGGCGGGGTCAGCATCAACCCGCAGATGATGCGCCTGCGCCGTGGCGTCGACCTGCTGGTGGCCACCCCCGGCCGGTTGCTCGACCTGTTCCGCCAGAACGCCATCAAGTTCGGCCAGGTGCAGACCCTGGTACTCGACGAAGCCGACCGCATGCTCGACCTGGGCTTTGCCGAAGAGCTGCGCTCGGTGTACGCCGCGCTGCCGCGCAAGCGCCAGACCCTGCTGTTTTCGGCCACCTTCTCCGAGCAGATCCGCCTGCTCGCCGGCCTGGCGCTGAACGACCCGCTGAGCATCGAAGTCAGCCCGCGCAACGCCGCCGCCACCACCGTCAAGCAATGGCTGGTGCCGGTGGACAAGAAGCGCAAGGCCGACCTGTTCTGCCACCTGCTGCGCAAGCAGCGCTGGACCCAGGTGCTGGTGTTCGCCAAGACCCGCAACGGCGTGGACCAGCTGGTCGAGCGCCTGCTCGCCGAAGGCGTCAACGCCGATGGTATCCACGGCGATCGCCCGCAGGCCACCCGCCAGCGCGCGCTGGACAGCTTCAAGGCCCGTGAGGTCCAGGTGCTGGTGGCCACCGATGTCGCCGCGCGCGGCCTGGACATCGACGACCTGCCGCTGGTGGTCAACCTCGACCTGCCGATCGTGGCCGAAGACTACGTGCACCGCATCGGGCGCACCGGCCGTGCTGGTAACAAGGGTGAGGCGATCTCGCTGGTGTGCGCTGACGAAGTGCAGATGCTCGCGTCGATCGAGACCTTGATTCGCCAGCAGTTGCCACGCCATGAGGAGCCGGATTTCATCCCCGATCACCGGGTGCCGATGATCGATGCCAGTGGCCAGGTGGTGAAGAAACCGAAGAAGCCGAAAAAGCCGAAAGAGAACAGCGCCAAGCGCGGCCTGGGGCGCTGGATGGACAGTGATGAGGGCGGGGCTGCGGCGCCGGCGGTCAAGGCGGTGCGCAAGGTGCCGAGCTTTAACGGTGGGCCGCGCAAGCGTAAGCCATAAGCTGGCACGAGCCCTGTGGGAGCGGGTTCACCCGCGAAGAATCCAACGCTGTGTATGGCACGGGCTTCGCCCGTGTTCGCGGGTAAACCCGCTCCCACAGGGGGCGGGTCAGCTTTGGAGTTTCAGCCAGTCTGCCGCTGCATTACCCGCCCGCAATCCGCTGGCAAAGCACGCCGTCAGCAGATACCCCCCGGTCGGCGCCTCCCAGTCCAGCATCTCGCCGGCGCAGAACACCCCGGGCATGGCCCGCAGCATCAACCCCTCATCCAGCGCCTCGAAGCGCACCCCACCGGCACTGCTGATCGCCTCATCCAGCGGCCGCGTGCGCACCAGCGTGATCGGCAGCGCCTTGATCGCTGCCGCCAGGCGCTCGGGGTCGGCAAAGGCCGCCTGATCGGTCAACTCACGCAGCAGCGCCGCCTTCACCCCCTCGATGCCCAACTGGCTGTGCAGGTGCTTGGCCATCGAGCGCGAGCCGCGGGGCTTGGCCAGGGCCTGGGCGATCTTGTCCACAGGCCGGTCCGGCAGCAGGTCGAGCAGCAAGGTGCCACGCCCTTCGCGGTTGATCGCTTCGCGCACCGCCGCCGACCAGGCATATACCAGGCTGCCTTCAACGCCTTGCGCGGTGAGGATGAACTCACCTTTGCGCGGCACCGCGCCGGGCACGCTCAGGGCAATGTTCTTCAGCGGCGCGCCGGCGAACTTGCTTTGCAGCAGTTCGCTCCAGCCCGCCACCTCGAAGCCGCAGTTGCTCGCCTGCAGCGGCGAGATATCCACAGCCCGTTCGCCAAGCAGCGGCACCCAGGCGCCGTCCGAACCCAGGCGTGCCCAGCTTCCGCCGCCGAGGGCGAGCACCACGGCGTCGGCCTGGAGCTGCAATTCCCCCTGTGGATAAGCGATTCGCAAGGCACCGTCGGCCGTCCAGCCCAGCCAGCGGTGGCGAGTGTGGATAACTACGCCGGCCTCGCGCAGGCGCTTGAGCCAGGCGCGCAGCAGTGGCGCGGCCTTCATGTCGCGGGGGAACACCCGGCCCGAGGTGCCGATGAAGGTTTCGATGCCCAGCCCGTGAATCCACTGGCGCAGGGCCTCGGCGTCGAAGTGGCGCAGCAGGCCGTCGAGCTCGCCCTGGCGCTCGGCGTAGCGCCCGACGAAGGCGGGGTAGGGCTCGGAATGGGTGATGTTCATGCCGCCAACCCCGGCCAGCAGGAACTTGCGGCCCACCGAAGGCATGGCGTCGAACACCTGCACCGCCACCCCGCGCCGGGCCAGTGCCTCGGCGGCCATCAGGCCGGCGGGGCCGCCACCGATCACGGCGACAAGGGGAGGGGAGGCAGGGCGAGGATCGTTCATGGTCGGCAGCAGGCTGTGGAAAAGAGCGCGCATTCTACCCCAGCCAGGCATCCGCAAGTACTGCTCAAAAAATGATCGGTATCTTGCAGGCCAGGCAGGCTAAGGGCTTGAGGTGCTTTCCCGCAGGTTATCCACAGCCGGTTCCACAGTCATTGTGAACAACCATGGCGCCTGTCACGTACTGCTGATCAAAAAACGATCAAGACTTTGCAGGCCACGCAGGCAAAGGGCTGCAGGCGCTTTCCAGCAGGTTATCCACAAGCGGTTCCACAGTCATTGTGAACAACCCATGACACGCGCCGCGCTGTGGTGGAGGATACCGTGGCGCCGGGCCAGGGCTTCGCGATCCTTGCTGTAGCCGCCGCCGATCACCCCGACCACCGGGATATCGCGGCCTAGGCACTGGCGCAACACCTGTTCGTCGCGGGCGGCCAGGCCTTGGTCGGTCAGTTGCAGGTAACCCAGGGCGTCGTCCTTGTGCACATCGACACCGGCGTCGTACAGCACCAGGTCAGGCTGGTACAGCGGCAGCAGGTAGTTGAGCGCGTCCTCGACCACCTTCAGGTACGCGCTGTCGTTCATGCCGCGGGGCAGGGGAATGTCCCAGTCGCTTTTGGCCTTGCGGGCGGGGAAGTTCTGCTCGCAGTGCAGCGACACGGTGATCGCTTCTGGGGTGTCGTGCAGGATGCGCGCGGTGCCGTCGCCCTGGTGCACGTCGCAGTCGAAGATCAGCACCCGGTGCACGCGGCCGGCTTCCAGCAGGTAGCGGCTGATCACTGCCAGGTCGTTGAAGATGCAGAACCCGGCCGGGTGGTCGTAGTGGGCATGGTGGGTGCCGCCGGCCAGGTGGCAGGCGATGCCGTGCTGCAGGGCCAGTTCGGCCGTGAGCAGCGAGCCGCCCACCGCGCGCACCGTGCGCCGCGCCAGCGCTTCGCTCCAGGGCAGGCCCAGGCGGCGCTGGTCCTCGCGGGACAGCTCACCGTGCATGTAGCGCTCGATGTAGTCGCGGTCGTGGGCCAGGGCGAGGATGTCGTTGGGGCAGATCTCGGGGCGCAGCAGCGCCGCGTCGGTGGTCAGCCCGCTGGCGACCAGGTGGTCGCGCAGCAGGCGGAACTTGTCCATCGGGAAGCGATGGTCCGGCGGGAATTCAGGGCTGTAGTCGTCGTGGTAGATCAGCGGCAGGGGCATGGCGGTTTCGTGAGGTGGGCCTGTGCCGATCTTGCCAGTTTTGTATTG
>NZ_JBOBDM010000094.1:0-14136 GCF_050586605.1 Pseudomonas sp. ES1
CCGGCGATGGCGCCGACACCGCTCTACCGGACGAACACCTGCGGCGTGGTGGTCGACATGTCACCGCCTGGCAGCTTGATGTTCTTCACCTTCTCCAGGGTATTCGGGTCGAACACCGCCAGGTCATTGAAGGTGCCACCCAGGTACAGCTTGTCGCCCGCCTTGTCGAAGGTCACGCAGTAGTAGGTATGTTCCAGATTCGCGGCCTTGACCAACTTCTTTTGCTTGATGTCGTAGCGCGCCAGGCGGTTGAGCACGCCGTACATCTGGTTGCCATCCTTCGGCGAGCGCAAGCCGGTGAAGTACAGCTCGGTCAGCTCGGCGAACTCTTCGGTTTGGGCCTTGCCGGTCTTCAGGTCGATGCTCAGGTAACCGTACAGCGGCTCGGCGGTGGCCGGGTCCTGCTTGGCATCCTTGAACTTGGCAATGGTGTAGAGCATCGAGAACTCATGCCGCGAGCTCTGGTGCGGCCAGAAGTACAGCACGTCGGGTGCGCTGTAGCCGGGGCGGTTCCAGTTGCGCAACGGCAAGGCGACGGTGTATTTGCCGGTCTTCACGTCCATCTTGTAGATGTCCGGCCCGGCCACGTACAAGCTGCCATCGTCGGCGGCGCGCATCAGGTACACCTGGCGCGGCATCGGGAAGGTGCGCACCGGCTTGGCGTCCAGCCCGTCGCCGGTGCGGAACACCTCCAGGCGCGGCGGCTTGACCACGTAATGGTCGTTCAGGCGCTGGCTGGGGTTGACCGTGGCATAGACTTCCTTGCCGTCGGGGCTGATGGCAAAGGAGTACATGGCCTTGCCCACCTCGCCCGGCACGCTGGACAGGTTGGCGTGGAAGGTGGTCTTGCAGCTGTCCAGGTCGATGCCATAGATATCGGCAAAGTGGTTGTTGAGCACGTAGGCGGTGCGGTTGTCCGGCGCCATCATCGCCGTGCCCGGGCCAAACGAATCGGGCATGCGGCAGGTCTTGTACAGGGTGTCGCTGGCCACCTCGACCACATGCAGGTTGTTCGGGTAGTTGGTGGCGATCAGGTATTCGTGGCCGGCCTGCAGGGCTTTGCCTGCGTCGTCGGCCTGGGCCGCCCAGGCACAGGCCGTGGCGGCGACGCTAAGCGCGAGTTGCGCGCAGAATCCAGGTTTCATGCGGTTTCCCCTTGTCGTTCTATTTGTCTTTCGGGAATACGGTGCCGAGGTTGCGCCAGTCTTCGGCGGAGTTGGTCGCCTGGGCGTTCCAGTCCTGGTAGGTGCTCATCATGTCCGGCACCTGGGCCGGCCACCAGCAAGGGTCGGAACAGCCATACAGGTCGGCCTCCATCGGCTGGCACAGCGAGCTGACGCCACCAAAGGCGTCCACCTCCCAGCCCGGGTCGGTGGTGGCGGTGCAGCCGGCCACGGCGCTCATCGCCAGCACTTCTTCGACGCGGTCCTCGGCGGCGGCCTGTTCAAGGATGCGCGCCTTGTTGTTCAGCGGTTTGAGGTGCTTCATGTCAGTGCGCCTTCCTGGGAGTGATGTAGCGATCGATGAAGGCCGGGTTGGCGGCCATGATGCGGCTGTAGACCTCGATGCCGAAGTCGACCCAGTCGCGCATCAGTTCGCAGTAGTGGTAGGTCGGGTGCTGCGGGTCGCCATAGCGGGCGTAGCTTTCGTGGTAGCAACCGCCGGAGCACAGGTTGCGGATGCGGCAGCTGTCGCAGCCGGTGCCAGTGCGGTCCAGGCGCTGCGACAGGAAGTCATTGAGCTGTGCCTGCTTCACGCCCTGGTGCACGTTGCCGAAGGTCGGCAGGCTGGAGCCGGTGAAGCGGTGGCACAGGTTCAGCTCGCCCTCGTGGTCCACCGCCAGCATCTTCAGCCCGGCACCGCACGGCAGGGCCTTCTTGTGACCCTCGTGGATATCGGTGATCAACTGATGCAGGTTGGAGAAGCCGATGTTGCGGTGTTCCAGTGCCGCCTCCAGGTAGCGCCGGCCGAGGGCCTTCATGTTGTCGAACACCTGCACCAGCTCTTCGCCGGTGAGGTTGAAGTCAGCCATGTCACCGGAGGTCACCGGGGCGAAGCCCACCTCGGCAAAGCCCATCTCGTTGAACAGGTGGTTCCAGATGGTCTCCACATCGGTGATGCCACGGGTCAAGGTCACGCGGGCCCCCACCGGTCGGCTGTCATAGCGCGACAGCAGCATGTCGGCCTTGCGCCGCACCACGTCGTAGGTGCCCTGCCCGCCCACGGTGATGCGGTTGCGGTCGTGCACGGTCTTGGGCCCGTCGATGCTGATGGACAGCCCGAAACGGTGAGCGTTGAGCCAGTCGACGATCTCTTCGGTGAGCAGCGTGGCGTTGGTGGTCATGATGAACTCCACCTGTTTGCCAGCCTCGGCGAAACGCCGCTCGCAGTAAGCCACCATGTGCTCGATCAGCGGCCGGTTGGACAACGGCTCGCCGCCGAAGAACACCACGCTGTAGCGGGTTTCGTCGGGCGACTCCTTGAGCAGCATCTCCACCGACGCCTCGGCGGTGGCGGTGCTCATCTTCTTGCCGGCCGAAGGCTTGTCGAGGTCTTCCTTGTAGCAATAGGTGCAGCTGAGGTTGCAACCGGTGTTGACGTTGAGCACCACGGTGTTGAGCGCGGTGCGCTCGACCTGCTTGAGGGCGATTTCCGGGGTCAGTGGCGAGCCGTCGCTGACCACTTCCAGGGCGATCAGCTCGCGCAGGGTTTCCTGGATGTCCTGCCCGTCGAACTGCTGGCCGAGCTGCTGCATCAGCTCCTCGGCAGAGCAGCCTTGGCGGCGCAGGGTGTCGATGATGCCGCCGGTCACCGCATCGGTGGCGAACAGCGAACTGCTGGGGATATGGAACAGCATGCGGTCGGCATCCACCTGCACTTCGTGCAGGTTGCGTTCGACCAGGTTCAGTAGTGCGCCCATGGCGACCTCCCGATAATCGATTCGTCAGGTGTTTACGCGCTTCGCCCCTGCCCTCAAGGCAACGGCGGGTTGTTCCAGCGCTGCACGGTGACGATCATGTGGCCCTCGCCGGTCTGGCCGCCGTCCGCCAGGGTGGCGATCACCTTCAAGTTGCCGGCGTTGTTGGTCATCATCTTGCGTTCGGGGTTGGGCCCTGCACCGCCAGGTACGAACACGCCGTCGGCCTGCATCTGCCCGGCGAACTTGACGTCTTCGTCCTCGACCGCCCGTTCGTTGAACGGCTCGACTTTCCAGGTGGCCGGCAGGTAGCCGATGCGCAGCGGCTGGCCGCTGGCGTCCTTGCCCCAGGCCTCGGCCTCGAAACGGCCCTGGACCTTGGGCACCGAAGCGCCGTTTTCGCCGATGCGGGCGATGGAGAACGCCGGCACCACCTTGACCTCCTCGACCTTGTCGTACACCGCCAGTTGCAGGCCCTTGAGCGCGCCCACCGACACCTCGCGCTGGCCGGCGGCGGCATCCTTGGCGGCACGCGCCTTGACCCGGATCAGCGTCGGTGTCGACTCCAGCACTTCGGTCACGGCCACACCCGCGCCCAGCTCCGGCTTGCCGGACAGGTCGCTGCCCACCAGGGTGATTTCGCTGTCGCTGCCGGCCTTGATGAAGGCCGGCTGCACCGCCAGCAAACGCCCTTGGCCAGCCTTGGCGGCGTTGAAGTCCAGACCGCGCTCGTCATGCTCGGCCTCGAACATGCGGCCCTTCATCTGCCCGTCGATGGCGGCGAACACCTGGCGCAGGTTGGCCTCGCCGACCTTGACGTTGCCGCGCCACTCGTAGCCGTTGTAGAGGATCGCCGAACCGCTGCCGTTGAACGGCGTACCGTCGGCATAAGCCCCCTTGACCTCGACCTTGAAGGTGTCGCCCTCGCCTGCGCTGACACTCATCACCCCGCGCACATCGCCCTTGGCGAGCATATGCCCGCTGAACGCCCACTGCCCCACCAGCGCGTCGGCCTTGGGCCGGTCCTTGAGCCATTCGGCCCAGGCCGGGTTGTCGAGGGGGAAGCGCTTGGCCAGGTCCGGCACCATCTGCTTGAGGGCGATGTCCAGCCAGTCGCGGTCGCGGGCCTGGGCCTGGTATTCGAGGGACGGCCACTGGCTCAGGTGGAAGTTGACCAGGTGCTCCCATTCCTGGGCCGGGCGCCGCTGCAACGCAACCCGGGCACCGGAGTGGCAACGCCCGCACATCTGGCTGAGCTGATCGTCGAAGTGCTCGACGGTGTTGAGCCTGCGCTCCATGGCGTAGCGCACGCCGTCGGTCTCGCTGGGTGCCAGGCCCTGCTTGTCGGCCAGGTACTTGACCAGGGTGCGGCGGTCGTCGTCGCTGATCTGCAAACCGTGCATCACCTGCATGCGGGCGATGCTCATCAGCCAGCCTTCGGGGGTCTTGCGCTGGTGGCTGATACGGCTGTAGCTGTCGTTGCCCTCGGGGATATGGCACCCCATGCACTTGTTCTGCAACAGGCTCGGGCCCTGCTCGGCCGCCATGGCCTGGGCGGACAGCAGTGCGGTGGCGACCAGCGCCAGTGTGCCCGCCTGCCGCCGGAGTCGAGTCGTCTTCAAGGTCAGACCTCCACGGTGTTGTTCTTATCGTTATTGCACGCTTGGGTACTGCGGTGTGCATGTGACAGTTGCGATACAGGAAGTGTGCCAGTTGCAGCAAAAATGTTTTGGATCAGTGAGTTGTCTGGGTTTTGCGGGTATGGACCAGCGATTGGGATTGTAGGTGAACGTCCCATTTCGCGACTGGGTGTTTCACCTTGAGACAACCGCCGGGGGCTGGCAATGCCAGCGCCGCCGTGCGGCCCTTTCGCGGCACAAGGCCGCTCCTGCAGGAGACCGCGATCCTCTGTAGGAGCGGCCTTGTGTCGCGAAAGGGCCGCAAAGCGGACCCTGCGCCCGTGAATCTGTGTCACATGCCGTCTCACCCGATCTCAATATGCAACAGATCACCCCTGATTCCTTCTACTCCCAATCAGGCAAAAGCCATCGCTAGCTGGGCCTCACCCAGCATCTGAGTCCTTTGGCACGCCCATTGCCCCTGCCCTGCTCACAACCATGACAAGAGGCACCGCCCCATGCATTCCGAACTGCCGATCCTCCCCGCCACACGCGACTTCCTCGCACGCAAGCTCAGGATGCGCATCGGCGCCGACTGGCAGGACGCCGTCAGCGGTCGCACCTTGAGCTTTCGCAACCCGGCCACCGGCGAAGTCCTTGGCGAGGTGCCCGCAGCCGAACCGGAAGATGTCGACCGCGCCGTGCGCGCCGCGCGCCAGGCCTTCGACGATTCGGCCTGGAGCCGCACTCGCCCGCGTGAACGGCAGAACCTGCTGTGGCGCCTGGCCGACCTGATGCAGCGCGACGCCCAGCAGCTGGCCGAACTGGAATGCCTGAACAACGGCAAGAGCGCCGCCGTGGCACAGGTGATGGACGTGCAACTGGCCATCGACTTCCTGCGCTACATGGCCGGCTGGGCCACCAAGGTCGAAGGCAGCACGGTCGAGCCTTCGCTGCCGCTGATGCCCAACGACCAGTTCCATGGCTTCGTGCGCCGCGAAGCCGTGGGCGTGGTCGGCGCCATCGTCGCCTGGAACTTCCCGCTGCTGCTGGCCTGCTGGAAGCTCGGCCCGGCCCTGGCCACCGGCTGCACCCTGGTGTTGAAGCCCGCCGACGAAACCCCGCTGACCGCGCTCAAGCTCGCCGAACTGGTGGATGAAGCCGGCTACCCGGCCGGGGTATTCAACGTGGTCACCGGCACAGGCCTGAACGCCGGCGCCGCGCTGAGCCGCCACCCGGGCGTGGACAAGCTGACCTTCACCGGCTCCACCGAGGTCGGCAAGTTGATCGGCAAGGCAGCCATGGACAACATGACCCGCGTCACCCTGGAGCTGGGCGGCAAGTCGCCGACCATCGTGCTGCCCGACGCCAACCTGCAGGAGGCCGCCGCCGGGGCTGCCACGGCGATCTTCTTCAACCAGGGCCAGGTGTGCTGCGCCGGCTCCCGGCTGTACGTGCACCGCAAGCATTTCGATAACGTGGTGGCCGACATCGCCGGCATCGCCAATGGCATGAAGCTCGGCAACGGCCTGGACCCGTCGGTGCAGATGGGCCCGTTGATCTCGGCCAAGCAGCAGGACCGGGTCACCGGCTACATTGAACTGGGCCGCGAGCTGGGCGCCACCATCGCCTGCGGTGGCGAAGGCTTCGGCCCGGGCTACTTCGTCAAGCCGACGGTGATCGTCGACGTCGACCAGCGCCACCGCCTGGTACAGGAGGAAATCTTCGGCCCGGTGCTGGTGGCCATGCCGTTCGATGACCTCGATGAAGTGGTGCGCATGGCCAACGACAACCCCTACGGGCTGGGCGCGAGCATCTGGTCCAACGACCTGGCCGCCGTGCACCGGATGATCCCGCGCATCAAGTCCGGCTCGGTCTGGGTCAACTGCCACAGTGCCCTGGACCCTGCGCTGCCGTTCGGCGGCTACAAGCTCTCGGGCGTCGGCCGCGAGATGGGCGCGGCGGCGATCGAGCATTACACCGAGCTCAAGTCGGTGCTGATCAAGCTCTGATCATTTGCCTGTACCGGCCTCTTCGCGGGTAAACCCGCTCCCACAGGATCACCACAGGCCTGAAAACCCTGGGGGCCTTGTGGGAGCCGGCTTGCCGGCGATGAGGCCCGGCCAGGCAATGCAGAAACCAAAGAACAACAAAAACATGGAGCACACCATGAGGCACACACTCGCCTGCACATTGGCCCTGCTGTTGAGCGCACCGGCCACCCAAGCCTACGAGCTGTACAACCACAACGGCAGCACCCTGAATGCCAACCTCGAAGCGCTGTTCGGCATCTTCCACAGCGACGAGAGCTACAACCAGTTCGGCAACCGCCAGCCCGGCAGCAGCAACTGGCGCGAGGGCTACGTCAAGTACGGCCTCAGTGGCAGCCAGGCCATCGCCGACAGCGGCGCGCTATACGGCGCGTTCAGCCTGCTCAGTTCCGCCACCTGGGGCGATGGCGACGCCGCCGGTTTCACTCTGGGCGACGAACGCCGCACCGCCGTCGAAGACCTGTACCTGGGCTGGCACTCCGGCACCCTGTTCCCGGCGCTGGGCGAAGACGGCATCGATATCTCCGGCGGCCGCCAGCTGGTCACCCTGGGCGATGGTTTCCTGATCCAGGGCGACCCGGTGAACGCCGGCAACGTCGACCTGGGCGCCAACTTCGACCGGGGCGGCGCCTACTACCTGGCCGCGCGCAAGGCCTTCGACCGCACCGCCGTGCTGCGCCTGGGCGGCAAGCAGGGCTGGCGCGGCGACCTGATGTGGCTCAAGTCCGACAACCACTTCCAGGCCGACAGTTCCATGGCCGTGGCCAACCTTGAGCATGTGGCCGACGCCGGCACCGTCGGCCTGAGCTGGATCCACGGCCTGGACGTGGACCGGCGCTACGCTGAGATCCTCGGCCTGGAGCACCGCGATGGCATGGACACGGTGAGCCTGCGCGGGCGCGGCAACCTGGGGGTGAAGGACCTGGAGCTGGCAGCGGAATATGTCACCCAGGACCGCACCGGCGGGCGTGAGGATGCGTGGTACCTGGAGGGCAACTGGACCTTCTCCGGCCTGCCCTGGTCACCCATCGCCACCTACCGCTACAGCCGCTTCTCGGAACACTTCGACCCGCTGTTCTATGGCCTGAGCCGCGGCTACGGCACCTGGTTCCAGGGCGAAGTGGCGGCCAACTATGCCGGGCCGTTCAACAGCAACAGCCAGGTCCAGCATGTGGCGCTCAAGGCCACGCCCCGCGAGGGGCTGACCGTGGGTGCGCTGTATTTCGACTTTGACCCGCTGAGCACCGACAAGGGCAATCTCGGGGGACGCGAGCTGGACCTGTACCTGGAATGGATGGTCAACGAGCACTGGCTGATCAGCCCGTTGGTGGGGTTCTACAAACCTGAGCGCAATGCCGACAACGGCGGCGTACAACTCGGCAGCCGAGATACCGGGACCTATCTGCAGTTGGTGGTCGGGACCTTCTTCTGACGATACTTCGGCGTTGCCTATGCCCTCGCCATCGCCGGCAAGCCGGCTCCCACCCCGACCGCGTAGCCCTGGGCCATGCGTTAACTCTGTGAGAGCTGCGGTACAAGACAGTTGCTCCCACGATTGCGCATGGCTTGGGTCGATGCGGTTGGTGTGGGAGCCGGCTTGCCGGCGATGGGGCGCAAAGCGGCCCCTGGTTATCCGCGATAACCTTGTTCGCCCAGCCACCGCCGCACCATGGCCTGCGACTCCCCAGCCAGCACCTGTTCCAGCGCGAGCCCCGCGCGCAGGCCACGGACCACAGGCGCCAGCTCCACCCCTTGCAGGTGCCACACCCCCAACGGCTGGTCTGCCGTGACCACCACCTCGGCCTCCTCCACGAAGCCATCACGCAACACCGGCCGACGCTCAACCGTCACCGCGCTCCAGGCGGCCTGGGCATGGATCGGCTGCGCATCCGGCCATGTGCGTCGCGCACCCCAGAACGCACCCGACGCCCTTGCCTGCTCCTGGGCGTAGAAATCCCGGCCAATGCGGGCAAAGCGCAGGAACAGCTGCTCGATACGCTCCTGATGAAAACGCTGCGCCAGAGCGGCGCTCTCAGGCCGCCGCAACAAGGTGTTGATCACCACCGGCGCCTGCAACGCCGACGACAACGACTGGAAAATCCCATTGCCCGACAGCGGGTCTACCGCCATTGCCGCATCTCCCACCCGCAGCCAATCGTCGCCTGCGCAACTGCCGGCCAGGATCGCCGTGCTGCTGCGCGCATGAACCTGGGCAGGGGCGAAGGCCTGTTGATCGAAGATTGCCCGTACCTGCGCCGAAGTACGCCGGCGCTCGGCGCAATACGCCGCGAGCTGTGCCTTGCCCGGCAGGCTGGCCGTACCTGCATCCAATGTCACTTGCCAGTAGCAACGGCCATCGTCCAGCCGCGCCATCCACGCCCAGCCATCGTCCAGGCTCTCCACGGCCGAGGCCGCAGCCCCTGGCGTGCCCTGCCAGAGGTTAAGCAGGCTGACGGTCTCCGGCCCGCGCAGGCGCCCTTCGGCCAGCGGCGCCTGGCGGCCACGGGCCTCGACCAGAAAGTCGCCATGCACCACCTGGCCATCGTCCAGGCGAACCCGATGGCCGGCATCGCGCAGCACCTCGCGCACCCGGCCTTCGATCAACTCGACCCCGGCCCGACGCAGGTCGTCACGCAAGGCCCGGTCGAAACGCTGGCGATCGAGCAAGCACTCCTGGTTCAGGCGCAGCTGTTCACCATTCCAGTGCACCTGCCGTTCAGCGGGGGTGGTGGCCTGCGCGAGTGCTGCCCCAAGCCCGGCATGCTGCAACCCGTCGAGCACGCGCTGGGAAACCCCTTCGATGGCGGCGAAGCGGCGCCAGTCGCTGACCACGGTCACGGCATAACCCAGGCGTCGCAGCCCCAGGGCCGTGGCGGCGCCGGCAGGGCCCGCGCCGAGTACCACAATGCGCGCGTCAGCCATCAGCCTGCCCCTTGCGCTCGGGGCCGGTGAACGCCGCGTGGTGTTTGAACCAGTGGATCAACGCCAGGTGTTCCAGCTCGGGCCGGTTGCGCAATACGCCAGCAACCAGGCCGCTGAACGCGCCACAGGCAAGGCTGGCACCCGCCCCGCCGGTGGTGCCGACATGGGCGCCGAAATCGGCCTGGGCGGTACCCAGCCATGACCATTCACCCGGCGCGCAGCGGGCATCACCCGTTATCCGAATCACCCCCGGGTAGCTTGCCGGATACACCGGTTCGCCCCGCGCCGGGCTTGCGGCACACAGCAGCACCCCGGCGGCCTGGGCTTCGGCGCAGGCCTGGCGCAGCACCGGGCGGTCCTGGTGCAGGCCCAGGCTCAGGTTGATCACAGCGGCGCCCTGCTCCACCAGCCACAGCAGCGCGGCGGCCACTTGCAGGGCGCTGGTACTCCATTGGCGGTCGAACACCTGGGCCAGCAGCAGCGGCATGGCACCGGCCTCAGCGCAAATACGCTCGAGCACGGCGCTGCCATGGCCAAGGGCATCGGGCAGCGCTTCGCCTTCCTGCAACACGCCGTCCGCCAGCCAGAAGCGCCGGGCATCGAGCAGCATGGCGGCCTGCCCGGGCGAGCAGCCGCTGTCGATCAGGCCAACGCGCAGTTCACTGGTCATGCGCGGCCGGCTCCTTGCTGCGCAGCAGGCCGTCGCTCAAGTGCAGATGCACATCGGCATCGGCCAAGGTCGAGGCGCGGTGGCTGATCAGAATGCGCGTGCGCCCGGCAAACAGCTGGTCGATGGCGGCGATCACTTCGCGCTCGGTGGCTTCGTCCACCGCCGAGGTAGCCTCGTCGAGCACCAGGATCGCCGGTTGCTGCAGCAGCGCCCGGGCGATGGCGATGCGTTGCTTCTGGCCACCGGACAGCTGCTGGCCACGCTCGCCGAGCATCCCGTCCAGGCCCAGCGGCAGGCTGCCGACCAAGCTGTCCAGGCGGGTCAGGCGCACCACGGCTTCGAGCTGTTCACGGGACGCTTCGGGCGTGCTGTAGGCGAGGTTCTGCGCCAGGGTGCCACGGAACAGCATGATGTCCTGGCTGACCACCGCGATGCGCCGGCGCAAGGCCTGCAAATCGAGTTGGCGCAGGTCGATGCCGTCGAGCAGGATGCGCCCGGCATCGGGGTCGTAGAACCGCTGCAGCAGGTCGATCAGGGTCGATTTGCCGACGCCCGAGGCGCCGCTGATGGCGACCTTGAGCCCGCCCGGCAGGCTGGCATCGACGCCGCGCAGCACGCCGCCCTGGCGCTCATCGTGGGCAAAGTGCACCGCCTCCAGGCGCAATTCGCCGGGCCCGTCGGCGATCGGCAGCGGCGCTTCGGCTGGCTGAACCGCGACCGGCTCACGCTTGAGTTCCATCACCCGCCCCAGGCTCACGGCCATGCGCTGCACCGCCACGTACAGCCCCAGCAGGCTCTGCACTGGCCCGACCGCCATGCCCAGGTAAGTGGAAAACGCGATCAGTGCGCCGAGCTGCCAGGTGCCTTGGATCACCCACCAGCCGCCGACCAGGAAGGCGCAGGCGCGGCACCACGAGGTCAGGGTGCCGGGCACCGCCTGGGTGAAGAATTCGGTGAGCTGGACCTTCAGCAGCTGGCTCATGTAGCCCTGCCCCAGGCCTTCCAGGCGCTCGGCCTCGCGGCGCTGCTGGCCGGCGGCCTGGATGAACTTCATCGCCGGCAGTGTTTCGACCAGGAACGACGACACGTCCGCCGAGCGCTCGCGCAGGCTGCGCACCTCGCGCTCCACCTTGCGGCGCATCCAGCGCAGCCACAGCACTTCCAGCGGGATGAGCAGCGCCAGCAGCAACGACAGTTGCCAGGACAGCAGCAACATCAGGGCCAGCGCGCCGACCAGGCCGATCACCGCCGACACCGCCGAGAACAGCGAGTCCACGGCAAAGCGCTGGATCTCGGCGACGTCACCGTCCAGCCGCGAAAGGATATCGCCGGTGCGCCGCCGCCCGTAGAAGGTCGGCGACAGCTGCTGCAGATGCCGGTACAGGTCATCGCGCAGGGCGAACAGGATGCGCCCGGACAGCCGCGTGTGCAGGTAGCGGTTCACCCCCGCCAGCACGGTGCCGAGCAGGCCGGCGCCGATCATGATCGCGGCCATGTGCCAGAGGGTCTGGTAGTCCTTGGCCAGCAGGCCTTCGTCGATCAGGGTCTTGACCAGCCAGGGTTGCGCCAGGGCCAGCAACGAAGCGCCCAGCGACAACCCCAGCAACACGCCGATGGCGCGCCGCTGCGGGCGCACGAAACCGTACAGCCAGGCCAGGGCCTGGCGCATCAGCAGCGGGTCACTCGATTCGATCAAGCGTGAGAACAGTCCGCCCATGGTTCAACCGCGCAACTGTTTGAGTTTGCGGTACAGGGTGGCGCGGCTGATGCCCAGCGCCTCGGCCGCCGCCGAAACATTGCCCTGGTGGCGTGCCAGGGCGCCGCGGATCAGCTCCAGTTCGTTGTCGCGCAGGCTGCCGGAGGGCGTCGTGCCGCTGGCCAGCTCGTCGAGCAGACAGTCGGTGAGGTGGTCGAGGGTCAGCACCTGCTCGCCGTCCTCGCGCATGGCCAGGGCGGTGCGCAGCACCATCTCCAGCTGGCGGATGTTGCCCGGCCAGTCGAAGTTTTCGAGCAGGCCGGCCAGCGCCGGGTCGAGGCTCACGCCACGGGCGCCGAACTTGCCCAGCAGGGTTTCGATGATGCTGGCCAGGTCGTCGCGCTCGCGCAGCGCCGGCAGGCGCAGGGACACGCCGTTGACCCGGTAGTACAGGTCTTCGCGAAAATGCTGCTCGCTGACCAGGCGCTTGAGTTCGCGGTGGGTGGCGCAGATCAACGCCACGTCGATCTCCTGCTCGTCACCCGCGCCCAACGGCGCCACCCGGCGTTCCTGCAGCACGCGCAGCAGGCGCGCCTGCAGGGCCAGCGGCATGTCGCCGATCTCGTCGAGGAACAGCGTGCCGCCGTGGGCCTGCATCAGGCGCCCGACCATGCCGCCACGGCGCGAACCTGTGAAGGCGCCTTCGCGGTAGCCGAACAGCTCCGACTCGATCAGCCCCTCGGGGATCGCCGCACAGTTGACCGCGATGAAGGCTTTGTCGCCACGCGGGCTGGCCTGGTGCAGAGCCCGGGCGATGACTTCCTTGCCGGTGCCGGTTTCACCCAGCAACAGCACCGGCAAGCCATTGGCCAGGCCCTGGCGGGCCATGCGCAGGCCACGGGCCAGGCGCGCATCGGCGCCGGCCAGCGCTTCCAGGGCCTGGGCCCTGGCCGGTTCTGCGGGCCTGGAATTCGCCGTGGCGCTGTTGAGCTTGGCGTGGCGCGGTAGCTGCACGGCGCGGAAGAAGAAGTCGCCCTTGGCGGTCTGCACGCTGCTGACGCCGCCTTGCCACAGGCGGGAGATGAAGGCTGGCGATCGTTCGCCGAGCAAGTCGCTGCAGCGCCTGCCGAGCAGCGCTTGCCGGCTCAGCTGGAGCAATTGGCAGGCGTTGTCGTTGGCGGCCAGCACTTCGCCGTCCAGGCTCAGGGCCAGCAGCCCCTGCCAGGCACTGGCCAGGTATTGTGGGCGGCTGTGAAAAGCCAGCACCAGGTGCTCGGGGTGGCACAGCCCGAACAGGCGGCACTCGATGTTGCCGGCGGCGAGCATCAGCGCGGTGAGGCTGTCCTGGGGCTGGGCCATGACCCCTTCGCGGGTCACGTCGAGCACGCCGATCACTTCACCATGGGGGTCGCGCAGCGGCACCGAGGTACAGGAAAACGGGCTGAGGCGGTCGAGGTAATGCTCGCCGCAGTTGATCAGGGTGGGCTGGCCTTCGACCACGGCCGTGCCGATGGCGTTGGTGCCGCGCAGCGCTTCGCTCCAGCAACTGCCGGGGTGCAGGTCGCGCAGGCCCTCGCGCTCCAGCGCATGCTTGTGCCCTTCGATGGCCAGCACGTTGGCCTGGGCGTCGCCGAGGATGACGATGCCGCTCTGGCCCTGGCGGCGCACCAGGTAGTCCAGCTCGGGGGTGACCGCGTCGATCAGCAGCCGGTTGTGCTCAAGCAGCGCGCGCAGGTCGAGGCCGTGGCGAATGCCCAGGCCTACCTGCTCACCCTGCAGGCAGTCCAGGCCATGGCTGAGGCTGCGCCGCCAGGAGGCGTCGATTTCGTCGCGCAGCATCCCCGAGGGCAGTTCGCCCTCGTTGGCCAGCTTCAGGCGGACCAGGCGGGATTGCTGCAGCGGGTCATGGGCGTTTGTTGTGAGTGTTTGTCGCGCCATTGCGTGCTCCAGCTGTGCCCCGGTAGAACGGGGCATCGGGCATCGGAATTTTCGGCAGTGTGCGTCAGAATTCGTCAGCCGTCATCAGGGGGGCAGGCAAAAAGGGGGTGTAGGGCGGAAGGTTTGCGGCGTTCTCAAGTGGGATCGCATGAGGGCCACGAGGTGCAGGGCGACAGATTTGCAGCGCTCTCAAGATCGAGCGCCGCCCGCGCGGCGCTTCGCGGGTAAACCCGCTCCCACAGTTTGTTTCGGGCCAGTCTCTCCTGTGCCATCACCTGGTCAGCCTTGTTGGTACGACTCGGTTTCAGTGTGGGCGTTGCCGC
>NZ_JBOBDM010000095.1:0-14094 GCF_050586605.1 Pseudomonas sp. ES1
AACATTCTTAAACAGTATTTTTAAGAATAACCCTGCCTCACTACTATGGCTCTCACGCCAGGCGCATATCCCCTTCAAACCTCTGCCCGGCACCCTTACTCCAAGGAGAACGAGCATGAGTGCATCACTGCGCAGCATCGACGGTCAGGACGAAGCCACCATCTTGCGTGAAATCCAGAGTGCCCTGCGCGACCTGCGCTTCGGCGCCGTGGAGATCACCGTGCACAACGCCCAGGTGGTGCAGATCGAACGCAAGGAGAAGTTCCGCCTGCAGCAGCCCGGCAACAAGGCCGGCTGATCACGCAACAACCCCTAATTAGAAAAAGTGCCAATCGGGAGCTTCACCATGTCCATCCGCCGTTATGCGCTTGCCGCCCTGGCCAGCGCCGTTTTTGCCGGTTCCGCGATCGCCAAGGACTTCGAACTGTTGAACGTGTCCTATGACCCGACCCGCGAGCTGTACCAGCAGTACAACGCCGAGTTCATCAAGCACTGGCAAGCCGCTCACCCGGGCGACAAGGTGAAGATCCAGCAATCCCACGGCGGTTCGGGCAAGCAGGCCCGCGCGGTGATCGATGGCCTGCGCGCCGACGTGGTCACCCTGGCCCTGGCCGGCGACATCGATGAAGTCGCCAAGCTCGGCAAGACCCTGCCGGAGGACTGGCAGAAGCGCCTGCCGGACGCCAGCACCCCGTACACTTCGACCATCGTGTTCCTGGTGCGCAAGGGCAACCCGAAAGGCATCAAGGACTGGGGCGACCTGATCAAGAAGGACGTCTCGGTGATCACCCCCAACCCGAAAACCTCCGGCGGCGCCCGCTGGAACTTCCTCGCCGCCTGGGCCTACGGCCTGAAATCCGGCGGCAGCGAAGACAAGGCCAAGGCCTACGTGCAGGAGCTGTTCAAGCACGTACCAGTGCTGGATACCGGCGCCCGTGGTTCGACCATCACCTTCGTCAACAACGGCCAGGGCGACGTGCTGCTGGCCTGGGAAAACGAGGCCTTCCTGGCGCTGAAGGAAGACGGTGGCGCCGACAAGTTCGAGATCGTCGTGCCGTCGCTGTCGATCCTCGCCGAGCCGCCGGTGGCCGTGGTCGACAAGAACGCCGAGAAGAAGGGCAACGAGCAGATCGCCGAGGAATACCTCAAGCACCTGTACAGCCCGGCTGGCCAGAAGATCGCCGCCGAGAACTTCTACCGCCCGCGTGATGCGAAAGTTGCCGCCGAGTTTGCCAAGCAGTTCCCGAAACTGGACCTGGTGACCATCGACAAGGACTTCGGTGGCTGGAAGACTGCGCAGCCGAAGTTCTTCAATGACGGCGGTGTGTTCGACCAGATTTATCAGGCACAGTGATCGGCAATGAAATGAATAGGAGCGGGGCCGCTTTGCGGCCCTTTCGCCGGCAAGCCGGCTCCCACAGGAAGCGGGTATGCACTGCAACTGTGGGAGCTGGCTTGCCAGCGAAAGGGTTGCGTAGCAGCCCCACAAAGAAAACCCTTCAGTAGCCTGCATGTGCCCGGGACCGACCCCGGGCTTCGTGCGTTCAACCAGGGACCTTTATGTCACGTCGTATATCCCCCGTCATACCCGGCTTCGGGCTGACGCTGGGCTACACCTTGGTGTACCTCAGCCTGATCGTGCTGATACCGCTGGCGGCCATGTTCATCCATGCCTCGCAGCTGACCTGGGAGCAGTTCTGGAACATCGTCAGTGCGCCGCGGGTCATCGCCGCGCTGAAGCTGAGTTTCGGCACCGCCCTGTTTGCCGCCATCATCAACGGCGTGATCGGCACCCTGCTGGCCTGGGTGCTGGTGCGCTACACCTTCCCCGGGCGCAAGATCATCGACGCGATGATCGACCTGCCGTTCGCCCTGCCCACGGCCGTGGCCGGTATCGCCTTGACCGCGCTGTACGCGCCGGCAGGCTGGGTCGGCCAGTTCGCCACCGACCTGGGCTTCAAGATCGCCTATACCCCATTGGGCATCACCCTGGCGCTGACCTTCGTCACCCTGCCGTTCGTGGTGCGCACGGTGCAGCCGGTGCTGGCCGACATCCCGCGTGAAGTGGAAGAGGCCGCCGCCTGCCTGGGCGCGAAACCCTTGCAGGTGTTCCGCCACATCCTGGCGCCGGCGCTGCTGCCGGCCTGGCTGACCGGCTTCGCCCTGGCCTTCGCCCGCGGCGTGGGCGAGTACGGTTCGGTGATCTTCATCGCCGGCAACATGCCGATGAAGACCGAGATCCTGCCGCTGCTGATCATGGTCAAGCTCGACCAGTACGACTACACCGGCGCCACCGCCATCGGCGTGCTGATGCTGGTGGTTTCCTTCATCCTGCTGCTGCTGATCAACTTGCTGCAGCGGCGCATCGAAACCCCTTGAAGGAGGCCCGCTAATGTCTTCATCGACCCTTGGCGCGAGCGCTGCCGCCAACGCCGCCCGGCGTGGCAGCGCCACTTCGCGCCGCGTGCTGATCACCCTGGCCTGGATCGTCTTCGCCCTGTTCCTGGCCTTGCCGCTGGTGATCGTGGTGTCCCAGGCGCTCAAGAACGGCTTCGGCACCTTCTTCGAGGCGATCTTCGAGGCCGATGCGCTGTCGGCGCTCAAGCTCACCCTGCTGGCGGTGGCCATCTCGGTGCCGCTGAACCTGCTGTTCGGGGTCAGTGCCGCCTGGTGCGTGAGCAAATACACCTTCCGTGGCAAGAGCCTGCTGGTGACCCTGATCGACCTGCCTTTCTCGGTGTCGCCGGTGATCGCCGGCCTGGTCTACGTGCTGATGTTCGGCGCCCAGGGCCTGTTCGGCCCGTGGCTGCAGGACCACGATATCCAGATCGTGTTCGCCCTGCCGGGCATTGTCCTGGCGACCATCTTCGTCACCGTGCCGTTCGTGGCCCGTGAACTGATCCCGCTGATGCAGGAGCAGGGCACCCAGGAAGAGGAGGCCGCGCGCCTGCTCGGCGCCAACGGCTGGCAGATGTTCTGGCACGTCACCTTGCCGAACATCAAATGGGGCCTGATCTACGGCGTGGTGCTGTGCACCGCGCGGGCGATGGGCGAGTTCGGCGCGGTGTCGGTGGTGTCCGGGCATATCCGTGGCGTCACCAACACCTTGCCGCTGCACGTGGAGATCCTCTACAACGAGTACAACCATGTCGCGGCCTTCAGCGTGGCCAGCCTGTTGCTGATCCTGGCGCTCTTCATCCTGCTGCTCAAGCAGTGGAGCGAGAACCGTATTAACCGCCTGCGCCACAGCGCCGCGGAGGAATGATTCATGTCGATCGAAGTTCGTAATGTCAGCAAGCGCTTCAACAGCTTCCAGGCCCTGAACGCCATCAACCTGGATATCCACAGCGGCGAGCTGGTGGCCCTGCTCGGCCCGTCCGGCTGCGGCAAGACCACCCTGCTGCGCATCATCGCCGGCCTGGAAACGCCGGACGACGGCAGCATCGTGTTCCACGGCGAGGATGTTTCGGGCCACGACGTGCGTGACCGTAACGTCGGCTTCGTGTTCCAGCACTACGCGCTGTTCCGCCACATGAGTGTGTTCGACAACGTCGCGTTTGGCCTGCGCATGAAACCCAAGGGCGAGCGCCCGAGCGAGAGCAAGATCGCCGAGAAGGTCCATGAGCTGCTGAACATGGTCCAGCTCGACTGGCTGTCCGACCGTTACCCCGAGCAGCTGTCCGGTGGCCAGCGCCAGCGTATCGCCCTGGCCCGCGCCCTGGCGGTGGAGCCTAAGGTGCTACTGCTCGACGAGCCGTTCGGCGCCCTCGATGCCAAGGTGCGCAAGGAGCTGCGCCGCTGGCTGGCGCGCCTGCACGAGGATATCAACCTGACCTCGGTGTTCGTCACCCACGACCAGGAAGAGGCCATGGAAGTAGCCGACCGCATCGTGGTGATGAACAAGGGCGTGATCGAGCAGATTGGCTCGCCGGGCGAGGTGTACGAGAAGCCGGCCAACGATTTCGTCTACCACTTCCTCGGCGATTCCAACCGCCTGGCGCTCAGCGAAGGGCACCATGTGCTGTTCCGCCCGCACGAAGTGTCGCTGTCGCGCCATGAAACCGAAGGCCACCATGCCGCCGAGGTGCGTGACATTCGCCCGCTGGGTGCGACCACCCGGGTGACCTTGAAGGTGGAAGGGCAGAGCGAGCTGATCGAGGCCGAGGTGGTCAAGGACCACGACAGCCTGACCGGGTTGGCGCGCGGGGAGACGCTATTCTTCCGGCCGAAGGTGTGGCAGAAGGTGGCCGATATCTGACTCACCTTTGCTGAATGAAGAACCCGGGCCTGGTCCCGGGTTTTTTATTGCCTGCACCATCGTATTCGCGGGTAAACCCGCTCCCACAAGGACCGGCGCCAAAGTCTGTGGGAGCGGGTTTACCCGCGAACGAGGGCGCAGCCCTCGCAGCGATTCGATGCATTTCACGAATATTTTCAATGCAGGCCAGGCATCGTTGACTTGGCGGCCTGCTACAAGCCACGAACGACGCGGCCTACAAACAGCACATCAAAATCAATATTCATAAAAGCTATAACGTTAACTTTAAACATTACTTTATGGCCTAAGTCTCCGCCGTCGATGATTCAGCCACACACCTGAATCGAGACCCCAGGAGTTTCAGCAATGGGTAATGTCCAGTCGGCCGTCAGGGCCTTTGAGCAGCCATGGCACCCGGCATCGGGCGACTTGGTCGAGCTCGGACGCACGCTGCGCCTGCCGCTTGGCCAGTTGCGCCTGCAGCGCACGCCGGTGAGCGGCCTCAAGCGCCGCGACAAGCTGGCGCTGGGCCTGCTGGTGCTGGCCCTGCATGGCGCCGCCGCCTACTGGATCAGCCAGGCGCCGACCCCGGCGCTGCCGGTCGTGCCGCCGCAGATTCCGCCCATGACCATCGAGTTCGCCGCACCCGCACCGCCAGTCGTCGAGCCGCCGCCACCTGCTCCGGCACCGCCTGTGGTGGAACCGCCACCGCCGGTGGTCGACGAGCTGGCCGCCAAGCCAAAGCCCAAGCCGAAACCCGTGCCCAAGCCGGTGGCCAAGCCGCAACCCAAGCCACAGCCGAAACCGGTCGAAGCACCGCCGCCAACGCCGGTGGCTGCCCCAGCACCGCCTGCGCCAGCCGCACCGCCCGCGCCGGCCCCGGTGACCCCGGCATCGGCCAATGCCGCGTACCTGAAGAACCCGGCCCCCGAGTACCCACAGATGGCCCTGCGCCGTGGCTGGGAAGGCACCGTACTGCTGCGCGTCGAGGTGCTGCCCAGCGGCAAGCCCGGCCAAATCCAGCTGCAGAAGAGCAGTGGCCGTGACGCCCTGGATGCTGCCGCGCTGGCCGCAGTCAAGCGCTGGAGCTTCGTCCCCGCCAAGCAGGGCGACGTGGCCCTGGCCGGCTGGGTCAGCGTACCCATCGATTTCAAGCTTCGTTAATTCGCCACCGCACAAAGGAAGGACATCACCATGAGCCTGTTGGCATCCCCCCTCGAATCCGTTGAAAGCGCCGTCATCTGGCTGTTGGTCGGTTTCTCCGTGGCCACTTGGGCGCTGGCCCTGGTCAAGGTCGTGCAGTTCGTGCGCCTCAAGCGCCAGGACAAGCGCTTCCACCAGCAGTTCTGGGCCGCATCCAGCCTCGATTCCGCCGCCGAAATCAGCCACCAGCAACCCGGCCCCGCCGCCCGTGTCGCCCAGGCCGGTTACGCCGCCATCGCCGTCGGTGAACCCGGCCAGGCTAATGACCTGAGCCAGGCCATCAACCATCAGGACCGCCTGGAGCGCGCCCTGCGCCAGCAGATCGTGCGCGAGCGCCGCTCGCTGGAAACCGGCCTGGCGGTGGTCGCCAGTATCGGCAGCACCTCGCCCTTCATCGGCCTGTTCGGCACCGTGTGGGGCATCATGGAAGCGCTCAAGGGCATCAGCGCGGCCGGTTCCGCCAGCCTGGAAACCGTGGCCGGCCCGATCGGCGCGGCGCTGGTCGCCACCGGCGTGGGTATCGCCGTCGCGGTGCCGGCAGTGCTGGTCTACAACTACTTCCTGCGCCGCCTCAAGCTGACCGCTGCCGACCTCGACGACTTCGCCCACGACTTCTACAGCCTGGCGCAGAAGAGTGCCTTCCGCGTGCTGCTGCACCCGGCGGTGCAGCGCCAGCAGGCCGGCTTCAACCAACCTGTGAAGGAGGCCTCCTGACATGGCCTTCTCGACCCAGGACAGCGATGAAGTATTGAGTGAAATCAACGTCACGCCACTGGTGGACGTCATGCTGGTGCTGCTGGTGGTGTTCATCGTCACCGCGCCGCTGCTGACCAACGCCATCCCCATCAACCTGCCCAAGACCGAGGCCGTGGCCCCGGTGGAGCAGAAGGACCCGCTGGTGGTGAGCATCGATGGCAGCGGCAAGCTGTTCATCAACAAGGACGAGATCCAGCCCGACCTGCTGGAAACCAACCTCAAGGCCGCCAAAGGCAAGGACGCCGAGCTGCGCGTGCAGCTGCAGGCCGACGATGGCGTGAACTACGGCGAAGTCGCCCGGGCCATGGCGGCCATCGAACGGGCCGGCATCACCAAGCTGGCGGTGATCACCGCGCGCTGACCGGCAATACCCTCTTCAGGCAAGTGCTTATGGGCCATTTTCCTTGGCAGGGGATGGCCCTTTTTTTATGGGGCCTTCACTGCACTGTGTTGCGTTGCTGGTGCTGGCCTCATCGCTGGCAAGCCAGCTCCCACAAGGTTCGCGCAGGGCTTGGGCTTATGCGATCGAGGTGGGAGCTGGCTTGCCAGCGATGGGGTCTGAGGGTTCGCATAGTCAAATAACGAATAAACAAATGAAAAAATATGATTTATGGATATATGTGACCAACTGTTAAGGTCACTTCCATCCAGCGGGGCCAACCCCTCGCGGCCCTGCAATCGAATCGAAGGAAGCGCTTTCAATGCTGGTTGTTTCTGTCGGTGGTAGTCCCAGTCTTCGTTCACGCTCCGGCGTGCTGCTAGAACGCACCCGCGACTGGCTGCAGGAGCGCGGTGTCGAAGTGGTGACCTTCCAGGTGCGTGAGTTCAACGCCGAAGACCTGCTGCATGCGCGCTTCGACAGCCCGCAGGTGCGCCACTTCATCGAACTGGTGGCCCAGGCCGACGGCCTGGTGGTGGCCACTCCGGTGTACAAAGCCTCATTTGCCGGCGCGCTGAAGACCCTGCTCGACCTGCTGCCCGAGCGTGCCCTGGAGCACAAGGTGGTATTGCCGGTGGCAACCGGCGGCAGCATCGCCCACATGCTTGCCGTGGACTACGCACTCAAGCCGGTGCTGTCTGCCTTGAAGGCGCAGGAGACCCTGCAAGGGATCTTCGCCGACGACAGCCAGATCGCCTACGGCGAAGGCAACCGCCCTGCGCAGCTGGCCCCGGCCCTGGAGCAGCGCCTGCAGGATTCGCTGGAAACCTTCCATGGCGCCCTGGCGCGGCGGCCTCGGCCGGTCGCACCGGGTGTGCTCAACGAACGCCTGCTCAGTGCCCGCTGGAGCATCTGAGCCACTGATACACCGCTTCACTGCTGTCCCACCTTACTCGCCCGTCAACGAGGCAAGCAGGTGCAACCCGAACCCAACTCGCACAGGAGAGCGCCATGCGCACAGTCTTCTTGCGTCGTGGTCTGGTCGCCCTGTTTGCGGCGGCTGTGTCCTTCGGCGCCATTACCCAAGCCCAGGCCGAGAGCCTACGTATCGGTTACCAGAAATACGGCACCCTGGTGCTGCTCAAGGCCAAGGGCTCGCTGGAGAAGCGCCTGAAGGAACAGGGCATCGACGTGCAATGGACCGAGTTCCCCGGCGGCCCGCAGCTGCTTGAAGGGCTCAACGTCGGCTCGATCGACTTCGGTGTCACCGGCGAAACCCCGCCGGTATTCGCCCAGGCCGCAGGCGCCGACCTGCTCTACGTCGCCTATGAACCGCCAGCCCCGCACAGCGAGGCGATCCTCGTGCCCAAGGGCTCGTCGATCCAGTCGGTGAAAGAGCTCAAGGGCAAGAAAGTCGCGCTGAACAAAGGCTCGAACGTTCATTACCTGCTGGTGCGTGCCCTCGAAGACGCCGGCCTCAAATACACCGACATCCAGCCGGTCTACCTGCCGCCGGCCGACGCCCGCGCCGCCTTCGAGCGTGGCAGCGTCGATGCCTGGGTGATCTGGGACCCGTACCAGGCCGCCGCCGAGCAACAGCTGCAGGCCCGTACCCTGCGTGACGGCAAGGGCCTGGTCGACAACCACCAGTTCTACCTGGCCACCCGCAGCTACGCCACCCAACACCCGGCGGTGATCAACACCCTGGTCGAGGAAGTGCGCACCGTGGGCCAGTGGTCCCAGGCCAACCCGCAGGAGGTGACCGACCAGGTCGCGCCGCTGCTCGGCCTGCCCGCCGACATCACCCTGACCTCGGTGAAGCGCCAGGGCTACGGTGCCGCGCCGCTGACCCCGGAAGTGATCGCCGCGCAGCAGAAGATCGCCGACACCTTCCAGGCCCTGAAGCTGATTCCCAAGCCCTTGAGCATCAAGGACGTGATCTGGACACCCCCCGCCAAGGTCGCCAGCGCGCCTTGATCGATTCGCCAGCGCCGGGGCCAGGCCCCGGCTCGAGCCACCCTTGAGGAGACAACTCCAATGAGCCTGAACATCTTCTGGTTCCTGCCCACCCACGGTGACGGCAAGTACCTGGGCACCAGCGAAGGCGCCCGCGCCGTCGACCATGGCTACCTGGCGCAGATCGCCCAGGCCGCTGACCGCCTCGGCTTCGGCGGCGTGCTGATCCCCACCGGGCGGTCCTGCGAGGACTCCTGGCTGGTCGCCGCGTCGCTGATCCCGGTGACCGAGCGCCTGAAGTTCCTGGTCGCGCTGCGCCCGGGGATCATTTCGCCGACCGTGGCCGCGCGCCAGGCCGCCACCCTCGATCGCCTGTCCAACGGCCGTGCGCTGTTCAACCTGGTGACCGGCGGCGACCCCGACGAACTGGCCGGTGACGGCCTGCACCTGAACCACCAGGAGCGCTACGAGGCCTCGGTGGAATTCACCCGTATCTGGCGCAAGGTGCTGGAAGGTGAAAACGTCGATTACGACGGTAAACACATCCAGGTAAAGGGCGCCAAGCTGCTCTACCCGCCGATTCAGCAACCACGTCCGCCGCTGTATTTCGGCGGTTCGTCCGAGGCCGCCCAGGACCTGGCTGCCGAACAGGTCGAGCTGTACCTGATCTGGGGCGAGCCACCGGCCGCCGTCGCCGAGAAGATCGCCCAGGTGCGCGAAAAAGCCGCCGCCCAGGGCCGTGAAGTGCGCTTCGGTATCCGCCTGCACGTGATCGTGCGGGAAACCAACGAAGAAGCCTGGGCTGCCGCCGACAAGCTGATCTCGCACCTGGACGACGACACCATTGCCCGCGCCCAGGCTTCGCTGGCGCGCTTCGATTCGGTCGGCCAGCAACGCATGGCTGCGCTGCACAACGGCAACCGCGACAACCTGGAGGTCAGCCCCAACCTGTGGGCCGGCGTCGGCCTGGTGCGTGGCGGTGCCGGCACCGCGCTGGTAGGCGATGGCCCAACCGTGGCGGCGCGGGTCAAGGAATACGCAGACCTGGGCATCGATACCTTCATCTTCTCGGGTTATCCACACCTGGAAGAGTCGTACCGCGTCGCTGAACTGCTGTTCCCGCACCTGGATGTGCAGCGCCCGGAGCAACCGAAAACCGGTGGTTACGTGAGCCCGTTCGGCGAAATGGTCGCCAACGACATCCTGCCCAAAGCCGTGTCGCAGAGCTGAGGGCCGGACCATGGGTGCTGATACCTCAACCTCCTGGGCCAAGCGCCTGGCGCCGTGGGCGCTGCCGGTGCTGCTGTTGGCAGTCTGGCAGCTGGCGGTCAGCGCTGGCTGGCTGTCGACGCGCATCCTCCCGGCACCCAGCGCAGTGGTCAGCGCCGGGGTCGAGCTGGTGCGCAGCGGCGAAATCTGGACGCACCTGGCCATCAGTGGCTGGCGTGCCGGGCTGGGCTTCGCCATCGGCGGCAGTCTCGGCCTGCTGCTGGGCTTCATCACCGGCCTGTCGAAGTGGGGCGAGCGCCTGCTCGACAGCTCGGTGCAGATGATCCGCAACGTGCCGCACCTGGCGCTGATCCCGCTGGTGATCCTGTGGTTCGGTATCGATGAGTCGGCAAAGATTTTCCTGGTGGCGCTGGGGACCTTGTTCCCGATCTACCTGAACACCTACCACGGCATCCGTAACGTCGACCCGGCGTTGGTGGAAATGGCGCGCAGTTACGGGCTGTCGGGCTTCGGCCTGTTCCGTCAGGTGATCCTGCCGGGGGCGCTGCCGTCGATCCTGGTCGGTGTGCGCTTTGCCCTTGGCTTCATGTGGCTGACCCTGATCGTCGCCGAGACCATTTCGGCCAACGCCGGCATCGGTTACCTGGCGATGAATGCCCGTGAGTTCCTGCAGACCGACGTGGTGGTGCTGGCGATCGTGCTGTACGCCGTGCTCGGCAAGCTCGCCGACCTGGCTGCCCGTGGCCTGGAGCGTGTGTGGTTGCGCTGGCACCCGGCCTATCAGGTCGCCAAGAAGGAGGGTGCGTGATGACCGTACTTAAAGAGCAGCCGCCACGCCTGCTGCGTGGCATCCCGCTGGCCGCCAACGGCCTGCGCAAGACCTTTGGCCAGCGCGAAGTGTTGAAGGGCATCGACCTGCACATTCCGGCCGGCCAGTTCGTCGCCATCGTTGGCCGCAGTGGCTGCGGCAAGAGCACCTTGCTGCGCCTGCTGGCCGGGCTCGACAACCCCAGCGCCGGCGAATTGCTGGCCGGTGCCGCGCCGCTGGCCGAGGCCCGGGAGGACACCCGGCTGATGTTCCAGGACGCTCGCCTGCTGCCGTGGAAGAAGGTGATCGACAACGTCAGCCTGGGCCTGTCCGGCGACTGGCGGCAACGGGCGTTGGATGCCCTGGGGGCGGTCGGCCTGGCTGACCGCGCCAATGAGTGGCCGGCGGCCTTGTCCGGCGGCCAGAAGCAACGGGTTGCCCTGGCCCGGGCGTTGATCCACCAGCCGCGCCTGCTGCTGCTGGACGAGCCGCTGGGCGCGCTGGACGCATTGACCCGTATCGAGATGCAGCAACTGATCGAACGCCTGTGGCGTCAGCACGGTTTCACCGTGCTGCTGGTCACCCACGACGTCAGCGAAGCCGTCGCCGTGGCTGACCGGGTGATCCTGATCGAGGACGGCGCCGTCGGCCTCGACCTGCTGGTCGACCTGCCGCGCCCTCGGGCGCGTGGTTCGCACCGCCTGGCAAGCCTGGAAAGTGAAGTGCTGGACCGTGTTCTGTCCGCCCCGGGCACCCCGCCCGAGCCGGAACCTGTAGCCCCTTTGCCCACGCAGCTGCGTTGGGCGCATTGAACCCCGAAGCCAATCAAAGGAAATCAGCCATGACCATCAAAGCCATCAACGTTCGCAACCAGTTCAAAGGCACCGTGAAGGAAATCCTCGAAGGCCCGGTACTGTCGGAAATCGACGTGCAGACCGCCTCTGGCGTGGTGACTTCGGTGATCACCACCCGTTCCGTGAAGGAGCTGGAGCTGCAGGTAGGCAGTGAAGTGATCGCGTTTGTGAAATCGACCGAGGTGTCCATCGCCAAGTTGTGATGCTGCTGCTCGATATCGGGGCTGCTTCGCAGCCCTTCGCGGGTAAACCCGCTCCCACATGTACTGCGCAGGCTCAAGAACTTGCGCGGACCCTGTGGGAGCGGGTTTACCCGCGAAGGGAGGCCCCGATGACTTCAGCTAGGGCGCTTGGCCAGAAACGGCGGCAGGTACAGCCCCAGATACGCCTCGAACACCCGCATCCCTTCTTCCGCCATGCGCGGGGTGATCTGCTCGTGCAGCTGCATTGAGCGGGCATACACCCGATCGCTCAGCTCCATCGCCAAGGCGAACACATGCACTTCCTGCGGCATCGCCGGCAACTGGAAATGCCGGTCGAACAGTTGGTGCATCAACTCGCCCAGTTCCAGGTCGTGCTGGCGGTCAGCCTGGACCACTTCGCTCAGGCCATGCTGGGCCAGGATCAGTTGCCGCGCTGCGGCGTCCTCGTTGTAGATGTCGAGCATGCGCTGCTCGATCAACCGTGACAGGCCATGCCAGGTGCTGAACGCCGCGCTGTCGATCGGTGCGCTCAAGGCTTCGCGAAAGGCCCGGTGCACATCGGCGGTCAGCGCTTCGAGCAGGGCCGGTACGCTGGCGAAGAAGTGGTACACCGACGACGGCGGGATCTGCGCCCGCTCGGCGACGTTGTAGATCGACAACCCCGCCACCCCTTGCCCGGCCAGCAGCTCGCGCGCAGCTGCCAGGATCGCTTCGATCCTGGCCTGGCTGCTGGCGCGCGGTTTGCGCGGGGTGGCGGTGCGGTTCATCAGTTGCTGATGGCCAGGATGCTGGCCTGGTAGGCGCCGACGAACAGGTCGAAGTCGCCGACTTCCTGCTGCTCCAGGCGCGATTGTTCGGCCAGGGAGTTGCGGGCGAGGGTTTCGAAGGCCTGTTGCTGTTCGCTGCCCAGTGGCTGCTCGCGGAAGGTCTCGGCGTGCACGCGGCTCTGGCGCAGGGAGAACTCGATGAAGCTTTCATCGTGTTCGGTCATGCGCGCCAGTACCTGGGCCGACGGGGTCAGTTCAGGGTCATCGACCTTGGCCTGCTGGGCTTGCAGGGCCTTGGCGTGCTCGTTGCCGCCTTGGGCACGGTCGAGCAGCTCGGCCATCTGGCCGATACGGCCGATGAGCTCGCTGGCCCAGTCCTTCAGCGCGATCGGCTGGCCGTTACGCTGCAGCGCAAGGCCCGGGCGACGGCCTTCCTTGACCACGGTCAGGAAGTTGCTGGTGCACTGGCCGCATTCGCCGTTGTCCAGCTGCGGGCTGTCGTCCAGCGCACAGAGCAGCAGGAAGGCGTCGAGGAAGCGCGCTTCGGTGAGGTCGATGCCCACCGGCAGGAACGGGTTGATGTCCAGGCAACGCACTTCGACGTACTGCACGCCACGGGAGATCAGGGCCTGGATCGGCCGCTCGCCGGTGTAGGTCACGCGCTTGGGGCGGATGTTCGAGTAGTACTCGTTCTCGATCTGCAGGATGTTGGTGTTGAGCTGCACCCACTCGCCATCCTTGTGCGTGCCGACCTCGACGTAGGGCGGGTAGGGCGTGCCCACCGCCTTGCGCAGGCTGTCGGTGTAGCTGGCGAGGTTGTTGTAGCAGGGCGTCAGGCCCGCCTGGGCGTTGCTCTGGTAACCCAGGTCGCTCATGCGCAGGCTGGTGGCGTAGGGCAGGTAGAGGGTGTTGGCGTCGAGCTCTTCGAGCTGGTGCGGGCGGCCGCGCAGGAAGCCTTTGTCCAGGGTCGGCGAGGCACCGAACAGGTACATCAGCAGCCAGCTGTAGCGGCGGAAATTGCGGATCAGCGCGATGTAGGCCGCGGACTGGTAGTCGCGGTCGTCCTCTGCGCTGCCTTCTTCGGCGCGCAGCAATGGCCACAGTGCTTCAGGCAGCGAGAAGTTGTAGTGGATGCCGGCGATGCACTGCATGGTGCGGCCGTAGCGCAGGGCCAGGCCCTTGCGGTACACGTGCTTGAGCTTGCCGATGTTCGAGGTGCCGTACTCGGCGATCGGGATGTCCTCCTCGGCCGGCAGCGCGCAGGGCATCGACGGGCTCCACAGCAACTCGTGGCCCAGCTTGCTGTAGACGAAGCGGTGGGTCTGTTCGAGGCTTTCGAGCACCTTGGCCGGGTCGGCCAGGGCTGGGGTGATGAACTCCAGCAGCGACTCGGAATAGTCGGTGGTGATCTGCTCGTTGGTCAGCGCCGAACCCAAGGCTTCGGGGTGCGGGGTCTGGGCCAGGCGACCGTCTTGGGTCACGCGCAGGCATTCGCGCTCAATGCCGTGCAGGCACTGCTTGAGCAGGTCGAGGTTGTCGCCGAGCAGGCTCAGGCGGCGGTTGAGGAGGTCGCTCAAGATGGATTCCTTCACGCGTCAGTCGCCCCAATATGGGGGTAGGTATGACGGTCTACAAGGGTAGTTGGGAAAGGAACTGGCGTTGTCGCCTGGTTGCGCGGTT
>NZ_JBOBDM010000096.1:0-13484 GCF_050586605.1 Pseudomonas sp. ES1
CAGCGCAGGGGCCGTATGATGGGAGCAAGCGGTTTTGCCTACTTTTTCCAAGAAAAAAGTAGGCCGCCGTAAGGGCGGAAAGGTAACTAAAAGTCGACATCACCGCTGAATGCGCATACATCTACAAAAACAAACACCCTGAAACCCGAACCCGAACCCGAACCCGAACCCGAACCCGAACCCGAACCCGAACCCGAACCCGAACCCGAACCCGAACCCGAACCCGAACCCCACTCAACGAATGAAATGCACCTTCCCGCTATCATCATTCCCCATATAAATCCCATACACCCCCGCCTGCCGCTCAAGAATGTACCGCTCCAAGATCTGCCGAATCGCCGGGTAATAGATCTCGTCCCAAGGAATCTCGTCAGGCTCGAAGAACTTGTAGGCCAGGGTCTCAGCCCCATACTCCCCGGTCTCTTCAGTCGCAATGGCGCGGAAGATGATGTACACCTCGCTGATCTGCGGCACGCTGAAAATCGAGTAAGGCGAGACGATCTCGCCCCGCACGCCACTCTCTTCCCATACCTCGCGCAACGCCGCCTGCTCGGTGGTCTCGCCAGCCTCCATGAACCCGGCCGGCAGTGTCCAGGTCCCTGGCCGCGGCGCAATGGCCCGCTGGCACAACAGGTACTTGCCATCACGCTCGATGATGCAGCCAGCAATGATTTTCGGGTTGATGTAGTGGATGTAGCCGCAGTCGGTGCAGTGCAGACGTTCGTGGGTGTCGCCGTTGGGGACGCCCCGGGCCAGTTCCGTGGTGCAGTGCGGGCAGTAGCGCGGGGCGGTGGGCATGGTCAGCGGCCTATGCGAGGGTCCTTGAGGGGCAGGGGAGCGACGATTTCGCGGACCTTGGCGTTGTCGTCCTGTTTCTGGCGCAGGTAGTCCAGTGCCACTTTTGCGGCGGCGCGTACATGGTCGACCGAGGCCTGGTGCGCGACTTGCGGGTCGCCGCTCTTGATCGCCTCGACGATTTTTTCCATTTCACGGTTGCTGGCGCTGCGGCGGTTCTCTTGCGACACCGAGGTGGCGCGCAGGTAGCTGATGCGCGCCTGCAACTGGCGCAACTGCTGGGCGGCCACCTGGTTGCCCGAACCTTCGAGCAGCACGTCGTAGAAACCTTGCACCGAGTCGAGCACCTGCTGCAGCTCGCCGTCTTCCAGCGCTTCGCGGTTGACTTCCAGGGCGCGCTCCAGGGCGCGGATGTCCTTGGTCTTGGCGTTGAGGGTGAACAACTGGACGATCAGGCCTTCGAGCACGCAACGCAGCTCGTAGATGTCGCGGGCGTCTTCCAGGGTGATGATGGCCACGCGTGGGCCCTTGGCGTCGGCGAACTCGACCAGGCCTTCGGATTCGAGGTGGCGCAGGGCTTCGCGGACCGAGGTGCGGCTGACGCCGAGGCGATCGCAGAGGTCGCGCTCGACCAGGCGATCGCCCGGCAGCAGGTGGAAGTTCATGATCGCGCTGCGCAGTTTGTCCAGCACGATTTCACGCAGGGTAACGGGGTTGCGGTTGACCTTGAAGCTGTCGTCGAGTGGCTGGCGTTTCATCAGGGGCGCTCTTTTATGAGGCTGTTGCGCCAACATCGCGAAGGGCCACGAACCGTGGCGCTCCTTGCAGTGGTTCGAAACAGCCCGTTGTTAACGGGTTGACTCTGCATCGGCTTCGGCGAAGGCCTCGCGGGCCAGGCGGAAACTGTCCACCGCCGCAGGTACGCCGCAATAAATGCCGACTTGGAGCAGGATCTCGCGAATCTGTTCACGGCTCAGGCCATTGCGCAAGGCGCCGCGGATGTGCAGCTTGAGCTCGTGGGGCCGGTTGAGCGCGGAAATCATGGCCAAGTTTATCATGCTGCGCTCTTTGAGCGACAAGCCATCGCGGCCCCAGACATGGCCCCAGCAGTACTCGGTAACCAGCTCCTGGAGCGGCTTGGTGAACTCGTCGGCGTTCTGGATCGAGCGGTTGACGTAGTCCTCGCCCAGTACCTGGGTGCGGATCTGCAGGCCTTTCTCGTACTTTTCGTTGCTCATCTGCCGAGGTCCTTGAACGTTGAATGAAAAGGGGGGCCGCAACCGAAGGTGAGGGGGTATGCGCGGCCCCCGGAAACTGTAAGGTCGGGGTTGCCTTCTTCGCGGGTAAACCCGCTCCCACAGGATGTGTGCAGTACCTGTGGGAGCGGGTTTACCCGCGAAAAGCCTGGCTGGATATCAACCCAGCGGCGGCAGCGCGCCGAGCTTGCCCTTGTGGTAGACCATCGGCGTCACCGGCTGCTCGGGCAGCACCAGGTTCTTCACCGCGCCGACGATGATCGCGTGGTCGCCGCCGTCATACTCGCGCCACAGTTCGCACTCGATGATCGCCGTGGCCTTGGTGAGCAACGGGTTGCCCAGTTCGCTCAGCTGCCAGTCGATGCCCTTGGCCTTGTCCTTGCCCTTGCCGGCGAAGGCATAGGCCTCGGCGGTCTGGTCGGCGGACAGCAGGTGGATGGCGAACTGCTTGCTGTCGCGCAGGATCGGGTAGGTGTCCGAGGCGTAGTTGGGGCAGAACAGCACCAGTGCCGGCTCGATCGACAGCGCGCTGAAGGCGCTGGCGGTGATGCCGACGATGGCGCCGTCGGCGTCCAGGGTGGTGACCACGGTGACACCGGACGGGAACGAGCCCATCACGTCTTTGTAGATGCCGGGTTCGATCATCTCGTGTTCCTCCTAGCGCATCACGAACGGGTCGGGCATGGGCGCGGTGGAGAGGTTGATCCACACCGTCTTCAGCTCGGTATAGGCAAGCACCGAATCGATGCCGCTCTCACGGCCATAGCCGCTGTTCTTGAAACCGCCGATGGGGGCCATGGCCGATACCGCGCGGTAGGTGTTGACCCAGATGATCCCGGAGCGCACGTCGCGGGCCAGGCGGTGGGCGCGGCCCAGGTCGCGGGTCCAGATGCCGGCGGCCAGGCCGAACTGCGAGTCGTTGGCCATCGCCAGGGCCTGCTCCTCGGTCTTGAAGCGGATCACCGCTGCGACCGGGCCGAACACTTCTTCCTGCATGATGGTCATCGAGTTGCTGTCGCACTCGAACAGGGTCGGCTCGTAGAACCAGCCGTCACCTTCGACCTCGGCACGCTTGCCGCCCATGCGCAGCGTGGCGCCTTCAGCCTTGGCCGCGGCCACCAGGCCTTCGATCACGGCCAGTTGCTGAGCGGTGGCGATGGGGCCCATCTCGCTGCTTTCGTCCTGCGGGTTGCCGATGCGGATGCTTTTGGCGCGGGCGATCAGGCGTTCGACGAACTCGTCGAAGATCTCGTCCTGCACCAGCAGCCGCGAACCGGCCACGCAGCTTTGCCCGGAGGCGGCATAGATGCCGGCCACGGCGCCGTTGATGGCACTGTCCAGGTCCGCGTCGGCGAAGATGATGTTCGGCGACTTGCCGCCCAGCTCCAGCGACAGCTTGGCGAAGTTTTCGGCGCTGCTGCGCACCACATGGCGGGCGGTGGCGGCGCCGCCGGTGAAGGCGATCTTGCGCACCAGCGGATGGCGGGTGAGGGCGGCGCCGGTGCTTGGGCCGTAACCAGTCACTACGTTGACCACGCCGGCCGGGAAGCCGGCTTCGAGGGCCAGGCGGGCCAGCTCGAGGATGGTCGCCGAAGCGTGCTCGGAGGGCTTGAGCACGATGGTGTTGCCGGCGGCCAGGGCCGGGGCCAGCTTGATCGCGGTCAGGTACAGCGGGCTGTTCCAGGGGATGATCCCGGCCACCACGCCAATCGGCTCGTGCACGGTGTAGGCGAACAGGTCCGGCTTGTCCAGCGGCAGGGTGCCGCCTTCGAGCTTGTCGGCCAGGCCCGCGGTGTAGTGGAAGAACTCCGGCAGGTAGCCGACCTGGCCGCGGGTTTCGCGGATCAGCTTGCCGTTGTCACGGCTCTCCAGCTGGGCCAGGTGTTCCTTGTTCTCGGCGATCAAATCGCCCAGGCGGCGCAGCAGTTTGCCCCGGGCGGTGGCGGTGAGGCCGCGCCAGGCAGAGCCTTCGAAGGCGCGCTGGGCGGCCTGCACGGCCAGCTCGACGTCGGCTTCGGCGGCGTCTGGCAGTTGCGCCCAGGCCTGGGCGGTGGCCGGGTCGAGGCTGTCGAAGGTCTTGCCGCTCTGGGCATCGAGCCACTGGCCGTCGATGCACATCTGGAAACGAACGAGGGTCATGCAACAATCCCCTTGGCGGATTCGGTGAGGGTGCGGGCTTGCTTGAGGAAGTCCAGCAGCATCTTGTTGACTTCGCGCGGCGCTTCCACCGGCATCATATGCCGTTGCTCGGCGAGGACCACGCTCTGCGCACCGGGGATACGCGCGGCGAGCTGGCGGGTCATGGCCGGGGTGGAGCCGCTGTCGAGTTCGCCGGTGGCGATCAGCGTCGGCACCTGGATGCTGCCCAGGTCGCTTTCGCGGTACATGTCCTGGGTGGCGAACAGCGAATAGGTGGTGTGGTAGCCCTGCGGGTCGTTGCTGGCAAGCACCTGGCGGATGGCGGCGACCTGGGCCGGGTTGGCGGCCTTGTATTCGCGGCTGAACCAGCGCTCGAGCGCTGCGTCGACGTTGGCGTCGGGGCCCTGTTCAAAGGCTTGCGCGGCACGGGCGATCACCCCGGCGCTCTGCTCGGGGGTGCGGTTGAACACGCTGTTGAGCACCACCAGTGCGGCCAGGCGCTGCGGGTAAGCGAGCGCGAAGGCGCGGGCCACCAGGCCACCCATGGAAAAGCCGATCACGGTGGCCTGGGCGATCTGCAGGTGGTCGAGCAATTCGGCGAGCTGTTCGGCGTAGCCTTCGAGCGGCGTGTCGCTGGCGGGCACGCGGCTCTGGCCATGGCCGAGCATGTCGTAGGTGATGACGCGGTAGTCGTTGGCCAGGCCGACGATCTGCCCGCCCCACATTTCCTTGTTCAGGCCCACGCCGTGGATCAGTACCACGGGCTGGCCCTGGCCTAGGTCCAGGTAACTGGTCCCGGCCGGTGTACGTTCAGCGACAGGCTGAATCATGGAGGGCGCTCCTTGAAGGTCGGGCGCGGCGGGAATGCTCGCCACGCCCAGGCCCGTCTTGGTTGTTGTTATTGAGCGTTGGCTTTTTCGGCAGCCAGTTCTTCCAGGTCGATGTAGCGGTTACCGATGCGTGGGTGCAGGCGGCCACCGTCGGCGGCGCCCAGCACCACGACGATCTCGTCGGCGCGCGGGGCGTCTTCGATCTGCATTTCCAGGGTGATGTAGTGCGAGCGCAGGCCTTCGTCGTCCTTCTGCATCATCGGGATCTGGATCGAGGTGCCCGGGCCGCCGCGCTTGTTGGTGAAGCTCAGGTAGCTCTTGGCCTGCACGGCTTCGCGGTAGTGGTTGCCGAAGCGCAGGGTGTGGATCACCGCCGAAGCATGCTCGATTTCGCCGTCGGCGCCGACCACGGCGGCTTTGCCGTAGGCCTCGATCTTGTCGGCACCGCCGATGGCGGCGGTCAGGCGCTCGACCATCAGTGCGCCCAGCTCGGAGCAGTTGGCGCGGATCTCCGGCTTGAGGTCTTCAACAAAACCGCGACCGGCCCATGGGTTCTTGATCACCACGGCCAGGCCGACCATGGTCACCGGCTTGTCTGTGGCCTTGCCGCCTTCGATGCGGGTTTCTTCGGAGTAGGTGACGATCTTGCGGATTTCGAAACTCATGGGGGGCTCCTGGTGAGGGTTATCAGCTCTTGTTGTCTGATGGTATACCATAATATTTGATGTGCAAGAGGGGGCTGAAAATTTCGTTGGGAAGGGGACGAAAGGTCGGCTGATGCCTTGATATCTGTGCTGTCTGTACTGGCCTCTTCGTGGGTAAACCCGCTCCCACAGGTACCGCGCAATCTTCAAGGCAGCGCAAGTCGTGTGGGAGCGGGTTTACCCGCGAAGAGGCCAGATGCCGTTGCGAAAAAAAGCCCGCTCGCGCAGGCCGCGAAGGCCCACGGGAGCGGGCGTGTCCCGCAATGTTTCAGGCAAAGGGAATTCAGGCGAAGGCCGGTACCACTTCCTTGATGAACAGCTCCAGCGACTTTTTCTTTTCGGCATGGGGCAGGCTGTTGTCGCACCAGAAGCTGAACTCGTCGACGCCGAGCTCCTGGTAATACTTGATGCGCGCAATGATCTCTTCGGGGGTGCCGATCATGGTGTTCTTGCGGATGTTGTCCAGCTCGAACGCTGGCACTTCGGCGAACTTCGATTCAGGGCTGGGCTCCAGGAAGCCATTGACGGGGGTGGTCTTGTTGCCGAACCAGGCGTCGAAGGTGCGGTAGAAGCGCGAGATGGCCTGGGCGCCGATTTTCCAGCCTTCAGGCTCCGACGGGCTGTGCACGTGGGTGTGGCGCAGCACCATCAGTTGCGGGCGCGGCACATCCGGGTTGTTGTCCAGGGCGGCCTGGAACTTGTTCTTCAGGTCCAGCACTTCTTCGTCGCCCTTCATCAGCGGGGTGACCATGACATTGCAGCCATTGGCCACGGCGAAGTTGTGCGAGTCGGGGTCGCGGGCGGCGATCCACATCGGCGGCGTGGCGTTGAACGGTTTGGGCACGCTGGTGGAGGTGGGGAACTTGTAGACTTCGCCGTCATGGGCGTAATCGCCTTCCCACAGCTTGCGCACCACCGGCACCATTTCGCGCAGGGCCTTGCCACCGTCGGTGGCCGGCATGCCGTTGGCCATGCGGTCGAATTCGAACTGGTAGGCGCCGCGGGCCAGGCCCACTTCCATGCGACCGTTGCTGATCACATCGAGCAGGGCGCATTCGCCGGCCACGCGGATCGGGTTCCAGAACGGCGCGATGATGGTGCCGGCGCCCAGGCGAATCTTCTCGGTGCGTGCGGCGAGGTAGGCCAGCAGCGGCATCGGGCTCGGCGAGATGGTGTATTCCATGGCGTGGTGTTCGCCGATCCACACGGTGCTGAAACCGCCGTCTTCGGCCATCAAGGTCAGTTCGGTCAGGTCTTCGAACAGCTGGCGGTGGCTGACCTGTTCATCCCAACGTTCCATGTGCACGAACAACGAAAATTTCATGGGGCTTTCCTCGGAGCTTGTTGTCTTGTTGTTGCCTGCCGGGGCAGGTTTTCAGATGGGTTGCATCATGCGAAGGCTGGCAGGCTGGCCATCTTGCCGCGGCAGTAGATCATCGGCCGTGGTGCCTCTTGCGGCGCGATCAGGTTGTGCACCTTGCCGACCATGATGGCGTGGTCGCCACCTTCGTATTCGCGCCACAGTTCGCATTCGATGACGGCGGTGGCGCCGGCCAGGATCGGGTTGCCGAGGTCGCTCAGGGTCCATTCGATACCGCTGGCCTTGTCCTTGCCCTTTTTCGCGAATGCATAGGCCTCGGCTTGCTGTTCACCGGACAACAGGTGAATGGCGAAGCGCTTGTTCTTCATCAACACAGGGTAGGAGTCGGAGCTGTAGTTGGGGCAGAACAGCACCAGTGGCGGGTCCATCGACAGCGAGGAGAAGGCGCTGGCGGTGAGGCCGACGATCGAGCCGTCGTCGTCCAGGGTGGTGATGACGGTAACGCCGGACGGGAAGGAGCCCAGGACGTTCTTGTAGACAGTTGCGTCGATCATCTTGTGTACCTCGGAAGGGCTGCGGTGGTCCGCGGTTTTTATCGTTGATGTGTCTGATGGTATACCGTAATACCTATTTTGCAAGCGGAATTTTCGGGTGCACGGATAACGCGATGAACGGTTAAGGCCCCGTATTCATTGGGTTTGGCAGTGAAGAGGCTGCGCCAAGGCGGGGCGCCAGGCAGATCAGATGCGCTGAAAAAGCGCGGCGCAGTGTTGTCAAAAGTTTGGAATACCATAATATGGTCCGCAGCTGAGAGGCCGCCTTGAGCGGTTTCCATACAAAGATAAAAAACGACCTTTCGAGCTGAAAACATATGTCCCAACCGTCGTCGCAACACCAGTTTGTCGAAAATCACACGGTCGATTACGTTCCACCTGCCGAGCGCCATGGGAAGGCGCGCGACCTGTTCACCCTGTGGTTCAGCACCAACATCGCGCCACTGCCCATTGTCACCGGGGCCATGGTGGTGCAGGTGTTCCACCTGAACCTGTTGTGGGGCCTGATCGCCATCGCGCTGGGCCATCTGCTGGGCGGTGTGGTACTCGCCCTGGCCTCTGCGCAGGGACCGCAACTGGGCATTCCGCAGATGGTGCAGAGCCGTGGCCAGTTCGGCCGCTACGGCGCGCTGCTGATCGTGTTCTTCACCGCGCTGATCTACGTCGGCTTCTTCATTTCCAACATCGTCCTGGCGGGCAAGTCGATCCACGGCATCGCCCCCAGCGTGCCGATGCCCAGCGCCATCGTCATCGGCGCCCTGAGCGCCACCGCCATCGGCGTGATCGGCTACCGCTTCATCCACATCCTCAACCGCATCGGTACCTGGGTGATGGGCTCGGCGCTGCTGGCCGGTTTCATCATGATGTTCGCCCAGGACCTGCCGGCGGACTTCTTCAGCCGTGGCGCGTTCAACCTGTCGGGCTTCATCGCCACTGTGTCGCTGGGCACCATCTGGCAGATCAGCTTCTCGCCGTACACCTCTGACTATTCGCGTTACCTGCCGCGTGAGATCGGCATTGCCAAGCCGTTCTGGGCCACCTACTTCGGCGCCACCCTGGGCACCATCCTGTGCTTCAGCTTCGGTGCGGTGGCGGTGCTGTGCGTACCGCAAGGCACTGACGCCATGGCCGCGGTCAAGCAGGCCACCGGCTGGCTGGGGCCGATCCTGATGGTGCTGTTCCTGCTCAACATCATCAGCCACAACGCCCTCAACCTGTACGGCGCGGTGCTGTCGATCGTCACTGCGATCCAGACGTTCGCCGCCCAGTGGACGCCGAGCATCAAGGTGCGCGTGGTGCTGGCAACGGTGATCCTGGTGGCTTGCGGCATGGTCGCGCTTAACGCTTCGGCCGACTTCATCGGTGAGTTCATCGGCCTGATCCTGGCGCTGCTGCTGGTGCTGGTGCCGTGGGCGTCGATCAACCTGGTGGACTTCTACCTGATCAAGAAGGGCGAGTACGACATCGCCTCGATCTTCAGCGCCGACGGTGGCATTTACGGCCGCTTCAACCACCACGCGATCATTGCCTACGCCTGCGGCATCCTGGTGCAGCTGCCGTTCGCTAACACTGCGCTGTATGTGGGGCCGTACTCGAACATCGTCGAAGGGGCTGACCTTTCGTGGCTGTTCGGCTTGATCGTGACCGTGCCGCTGTATTACTGCCTGGCGACGCGTAACACGCCGGTGAAGGCGGGCAGGGTGATTGGCGCGAACGACTGATTCATCGCGCAGATGCATCGCGGGGCAATTCGCAGCGGCACACCGCTGCGACTTGCCCCGCGATGTTTTCAAACCCTGTGCAGCCCTCGGATCAAACCTTGAACTGCGCCACCATGGCGTTCAATTCCACCGCCAGGCGCGACAGGTCCTGCGCTGCCGCGCTGGTCTGGTTGGCGCCGGCGGAAGTCTGCATGGCCAGGTCGCGAATGTTCACCAGGTTACGGTCCACTTCCCGTGCCACCTGCGCCTGTTGTTCCGAGGCACTGGCGATCACCAGGTTGCGCTGGTTGATCGAGGCGATGGCCTCGGCGATCAGCTCCAGCGCCTGGCCGGCCGACTGCGCCACTTCCAGCGTACCGTTGGCGCGGCCCTGGCTGCTGTGCATGGCGCTGACCGCGCGCCCGGTGCCGTCCTGGATGCCGCCAATCATCTGCTCGATCTCGGCGGTGGACTGCTGGGTGCGGTGGGCCAGTGCCCGTACTTCGTCAGCGACCACTGCAAAGCCGCGCCCGGCCTCGCCGGCACGGGCTGCCTCGATGGCCGCGTTGAGCGCCAGGAGGTTGGTCTGCCCGGCAATCGAACCGATCACGTCCAGCACCCGGCTGATTTCGTTGGCGCTGCTGGCCAGTTGTTCGATTTCCTGGGAGGTGCCGGTGACGTCGTCGACCAGATGCTGGATCGAGCTCAAGGCCTGGTTGACCTGGTCGCGGCCGTCGCGGGTGGTCTGGTCGGCGCCCTTCGACGCATCGGCGGTACTTACCGCGTTATTGGCCACTTCCTCGACCGCAGCGGTCATCTGGTTGACTGCCGTGGCGGCCTGGTCGATCTCGGCGCTCTGCTGGTGCAGGCCGCGGCTGGTGTCTTCGGTGACCGTGTGCAGTTCTTCGGAGGCCGAGGCCAGTTGGTCGGAGGAGGCGGCGATCTTGCGCAGGGTGTCGCGCAGGCTCTGTTGCATCTGGCTCAGGGCACGCAGCAGCAGTGCCGGTTCGTCACGGCCGCTGACCTGGATGTCGCGGGTGAGGTCGCCGGTGGCCACACGCTCGGCCACGGCCACGGCGTCGGCCAGCGGGACGACGATGCTGCGGGTAAGCAGGATGGCGATGGCGATGAGGGCGATGATGATCACCAGCAGTGAGCTGACGATCACGCTGAAGGCTTCGTCGGCGACGTCGCTGCTGCGCTGCGAAGCATCTTCGGCGCCCTTGCCGTTGTAGGCGATAAGGGCCGCCATGGCTTTCATCATGCTGTCGGCATGTTGGGTGAGCGGGCCGCTGATCTTGCGTTTGGCATCGGCCGCGCGGCCGGCGTTGATGTCCTTCAATACTTCCTGCTGCAGGCTGTAGTACTGCTGGTGGGCAGCGTTGAAGGCATTGAACAGGGCGCGGTCATCGGCGGCGATGATGGTGTCTTCGTAGTCTTTGAGGGCGGCTTGCAACTGATCGTTGACGGTCTGGAGCAGGGCAGTATTGCGGGCTCGCTCGTTGCTGTCGTCATCCAGGGCGGTGCGCAGGGTGAGCGCGCGGACGCGGCCGAGATTGCTGCCGATGTCGTTGAGGGCAACGACGGCGGGGATCCAGGTGATGCGAATTTCGTCGGTGGCGCTGTCCATCTGCCGGGTTTCGTAGAGAGAAAGCAGGCCCATTGCCAGGACCAGTGCACCTAAAAGCGCGAACACGCTGGCGGCGCGTTTGCCGATCTTCATATTCCGTAACTGCATGGCATGCTCCTTGACGTTGGCGTGCAGGCGTCAAGAGCATGGTTTGAGGGCCGCGATGGCGGGGTGCCAGGCTCTCGATGCGCTGCGGGTTAGGTGTGTTCCTCACCTTCGTGATGTTTTTTTGGCGCCAATGATGCCATATGGCCATTATTATTGACCAGTCATTCAATGTAACAGCACGTACAGGCTGATCCGTCATAAACTGACGGATCAGTCAGTTTTAGTTCACTTATACGATGGCAATCGCCGGGTCTGCGGCTGCCAGCGCCTGTTCACGGTCGGCTGCTGGTGGGTAGATCCACAGGGTGTTGATCTGGCGCTTGAGGTTCTTGCCTTCCTGGCCTTGCAGCACCAGTTCGCGTTCCCAGCCCTCGCTGTAGGCCGCGCCCCATTCGCCCAGGTCCAGGCAGGTGACGTACTTCGGCTGGCGGTACACCACGGGCGCCAGGCCCAGCAGGTCGGCCATGGCGTTGTTGCCCGAATGGCGGCCCATGGGGATGGCGTGCTGGCAGGTCATCAGCGCGTGGTTGCCGATGTCGTCCACCGCGGCCCAGGCGACGTCGCCGGTGGCGTAGATATGCGCCTGGCCGACAACTTTAAGGTGCGGGTCAACCCGCAGCCGGCCCAGGGCGTCACGCTCGCCTGCGACCTGCGCGGTCAGCGGGCTGGCCTTGACGCCAGCAGTCCAGATCACGGTGTTGCTGGCGATGTGTTCGCCATTGTCGAGGGTCACGCCGCCTGCCTCTACGGCCACTACCGAAGCACCGGTCAGCCACTCGACACCGGCGTGTTCCGAGGCGGCGACGATGGCCGGGGTGATACCGGCGCCAAGGGCGGCACCGATGCTGTCGGCCCGGTCCACCAGCACCACGCGGACATTGCCTTCACCGAGGATGGCACGCAGACGGGGCGTCATTTCGGTAGCGGTCTCGATGCCGGTGAAGCCGCCGCCGCACACCACCACGGTGTTGCGTGCCGGCGAGGCGGGCAGCTTGGCCAGGCCAACCAGGTGCTGCTCCAGGCGTACAGCCGATTCCATCTGGTCGACATCGAAGCTGTGCTCGGCCAGGCCCGGCACGGCGGGGCGAGCGACCTGGCTGCCGGCGGCGAGGATCAGGCGGTCGTAGCCCAGCTGCTGGCGCTGGCCATTGGCGTCGATATAGCCGACCTGGCGCGCGGCGCTGTCGATGCTTTCGGCGTTGCCGTGGATGAACTGCACGCCAACCACATCGAACAAGTCGCTCAGCGGGGCCTGCAAGGTGTGGGCATCGGCTTCGTAGAAGCGTGGGCGGATGCGCAGCTCTGGCTGCGGAGCCAGCACGCTGATGCGCACGTCGCCGGCCTGGGCCTGGTCGAGCAGGCGAGCGGCGCTCAGGGCGCTCCATACACCGGCAAAGCCGGCACCGATGATCAGGATATGTGGGGTCATGTGAGTGCTCCGCTAGGTGGGGAAAGGGCTTCGGTGGTGCGTTGGCTGCCTGCCGAATAACTACGACTGTATTGATCGTAGTTTGTCTCGGCAAGTATTTTTTTCAGCCAGTCCCCGTCCGGGCCTTGGCAAGGGCGGTCAAAACCTGCGGTTTTGCTGGTTTACAGGTGCTTGTTGTACTGATGGACTGGCGACGGGCGGCAAGCTGAGGCTTTGCCAGTTGCCGTTGATGGGCGTAGTATTTGCGACAAATTAAGTCGGAGATTGACATGTCGCTCTACAGTGCCGGCGTTGAGTACGGTATCCATTGCCTGTTGTTCCTGGTGGACGAGCGTGGCGACAGCCGCGAGTCCAGCGTGCGTGACCTGGCCGAGTTGCAGGGTGTACCGCAGGAGTACCTGGCGAAGGTGTTCACCAAGCTCGCTCGGGCCGGGCTGGTTGCGGCTACCGAGGGTGTACGGGGTGGTTTCCGTCTGGCGCGGCCGTCGGATGAAATAACGGTGCTGGATATCGTCACGGCCATCGATGGGCACAAGAAGATTTTCGATTGCCGCGAGATTCGGGAGCGTTGTGCGGTGTTCGAAGGCTCGGCGCCGGCTTGGGCGGTCGAGGGGACGTGTGCGATCAATGCGGTGATGCTGGGGGCGCAGAAGCGCATGGAGGAGGCTTTGGCGCAGCAGACGATCCTGGACTTGGCGCGGCGGTTCGGGCGCAAGGCGCCGGCGGCGTTTGGGCAGCAGGTCAATGAGTGGATGGGGGAGCGGCGGGACGGGAAGGGGAGTGGTAGCGGGGATATACCGGTGGTGGCTGTTTAAGTTGTTCTAGGGCTGCTGTTTCTTTTCTTGATTTCTTGATTTTATTCAGTGAGCGCGTTTTTGTTTTGATAGGTTTATGCGCATTCATTTGCGATGTCGACGCGTAGTCACCTTTCCGCCTTTACGGCGGGTTACTTTTTTTCTTGGAAAAAAGTAACCAAAAACCGCTCGCTCCCATCATCCGGCCCCTACGCTGCGCTTCG
>NZ_JBOBDM010000097.1:0-13469 GCF_050586605.1 Pseudomonas sp. ES1
GCTATGGTGCAGACACAAGAAGGGTTGCAGATCAATCGGAGGTACAGGCTTTGCCCCTCGAACTGTCCATCCAGCAGGCCCGCCGCCTGGCGCTGTCCGCCCAAGGCTTCGGCAAGCCCCCCGATACCCCGGCGACGCTGGCCAGCCTCAATCGCACCTTCCAGCGCCTGGGTGTGGTGCAGATCGACTCGGTCAACGCCCTGGTCCGTTCCCACTACCTGCCGTTGTTCTCGCGCCTGGGCGATTACCCACAGGCATCGCTCGACCAACTCGCCTGGGGCACGCGTCGCCAGCGCCGGCTGTTCGAATATTGGGGCCATGAAGCCTCGCTGCTGCCGCTTGCGCTGTACCCGCTGATGCGCTGGCGCATGGCCCAGGCCCGTGCAGGCCAGGGCATCTACCGGCAGCTCGCGGCCTTTGGCCGTGATCGTCCCGAGGTGATTGCGCGCGTACTGGCGGCGGTGGCCGAGCGCGGCGCACTGGGCGCAGGCAGCCTGTCGACCCGCGAGGAACGCGCCGGCCCCTGGTGGGACTGGAGCGAAGAGAAACACGCATTGGAATGGCTGTTCGCCGCAGGCGAGGTGACGGTGGCCGGGCGCCGCGGTTTCGAGCGCCTGTATGACCTGCCCGAACGGGTGCTGCCTGCGACCATTCTCGACCATCCGGTGCCCAGCGAGGCCGAAGCCCATCAGGGCCTGATGCTGCATGCCGCCAAGGCGCTCGGCGTGGCCACCGAACAGGACCTGCGCGATTATTTTCGCCTGTCACCCCAGCACAGCAAGGCAGCCCTGGCTGAATTGCTGGCAGACGGGCGCTTGCAAGCCTGTTCGGTTCAGGGCTGCAAGCAACCCGCCTATCTGGTGGACACGCCGCGCATCCCCCGGCGCATCCACACCAGCGCCTTGCTGTCGCCGTTCGATTCGCTGGTCTGGGAGCGCAGCCGCACCGAGCGGTTGTTCGACTTCCGCTACCGGCTGGAAATCTACACCCCGGCGCACAAGCGGGTGTACGGCTATTACGTGCTGCCTTTCCTGCACCGCGAGCGCATTGCCGCGCGCCTGGACCTGCGTGCCGAGCGCGCCCATGGGCGGTTGGCGGTGCACGCGGTGCATGAAGAAGAGCGAGGGTTGGACGAAGAGGGCTACCAGGCGCTGGCCATCGAGTTGCGGCGCCTGGCCGCTTGGTTGGGGCTTGAGCGGGTACAGCTCAACTGCCCTCGCGTCGAGGGCAGCCGGCTGCGTCAGGCATTGCTCAGCGGCGTACCTGCTTGAGGGTTTCGGCGATCAGGAAGGCCAGCTCAAGGGACTGGTCGGCGTTCATGCGCGGGTCGCAATGGGTGTGGTAGCGATCGGACAGGGCGTCTTCGGTGATCGGCCGGGCGCCGCCGATGCATTCGGTGACGTTCTGCCCGGTCATCTCGATATGGATGCCGCCGGCATGGCTGCCCTCGGCCTGGTGCACCTGGAAGAACTGCTTGACCTCGTCGAGGATCTGCGCGAAGTCGCGGGTCTTGTAGCCGCTGCTCGCCTTGATGGTATTGCCGTGCATCGGGTCCGAGCTCCACAGCACCTTGCGCCCTTCGCGCTCGACGGTACGGATCAGCCCCGGCAGGTGCGCGCCGACCTTGCCGGCGCCCATGCGCACGATCAGGTTGAGACGGCCCGGGTCGTTGTCCGGGTTGAGCACGTCGATCAGGCGAATCAGCTCTTCGGGGTCCATGCTCGGCCCGACTTTCACCCCGATCGGGTTGTGCACACCGCGCAGGAACTCGACATGGGCGCCGTCCAGCTGGCGGGTGCGGTCGCCGATCCACAGCATGTGCGCCGAGCAGTCGTAGTAGTCGCCGGTCAGGCTGTCGCGGCGCACGAAGGCTTCTTCATAGTTGAGCAGCAGCGCTTCGTGGGCGGTGAAGAAGCTGGTTTCGCGCAGCTGTGGCGCGGTATCCAGGCCGCAGGCACGCATGAACGCCAGGGTTTCGTCGATGCGGTTGGCCAGTTGGTGGTACTTGTCGGCCAGCGCCGAGTTGGCGATGAAGTCCAGGTTCCACTTATGCACCTGGTGCAGGTCGGCGAAGCCACCCTGGGCGAAGGCGCGCAGCAGGTTGAGGCTGGCCGTGGCCTGGTGGTAGGCCTGCAGCAGGCGCTCGGGGTCGGGCACGCGGCTGGCGGCGTCGAAGCCGATGCCGTTGACGATATCGCCGCGGTAGGCGGGCAGGGTGACGTTGCCGATGGTTTCATCGTTGGCCGAGCGCGGCTTGGCGAACTGGCCGGCCATGCGCCCGACCTTGACCACCGGGCAGCCGGCGGCGAAGGTCATGACGATGGCCATCTGCAGCAGCACCTTGAAGGTGTCGCGGATCTTCGCCGCCGAGAACTCGGCGAAGCTTTCGGCACAGTCGCCGCCCTGGAGCAGGAATGCCCGGCCCTCGGTGACCTCGGCGAACTGCCGGCGCAGTTCACGGGCCTCGCCGGCGAACACCAGCGGCGGATAGCTGGCCAGCGTCTGCTCCACCTTCAGCAGGTGGGCGGCGTCCGGGTAGACGGGTTGCTGCTGGATCGGCAGGGCGCGCCAGCTGTCAGGGCTCCAGGGTTGGGTCATCACGGGCTCTATCTAATAAGTGTCGGTTCAGGCGTAGCTGCCATGGTACAGCCGCCGACGTGCTTGTTGCACCACCGGCATTGGCGGACAATGCGCGTTTTGCGCAGGCGGTGGTGGGATGGCGACGGAGCGGGAAGAGCGGCTGCTGGCACGGGTGGAGGACGCCTTTGGCGTCATCAGCGTGTACGAGGTGGAGGACTACCGCTTCCTCGAGTTCGGCGACGCCATCGAGCAGAGCTGCACCTTCACCGCCGACCCCAGCTGGCTGGAGTACGACTACACCCGCGCCATGCTGGTCGGCGCGCTGTGCCATGAACAGCCCGAGAGTGCGTTGTTCCTCGGCCTCGGCGCCGGCACCCTGACGCAAGCGTGCCTCAAGTACCTGCCGCTGGACGATGTCGAGGCCATCGAGCTGCGCCCCGACGTGCCGCGCCTGGCCATGGAGTTCATGGGCCTGGACGATGACCCGCGGTTGTATGTGCGGGTGGGGGATGCCATCGAGCTGCTGCCGACAGCGGAAAAGGCCGACCTGGTCTTTGTCGACCTGTACACCGACCATGGTCCCGGTGTTGGCCACCTGGCCTGGGCGTTCCTGGAAAACTGCCAGAAGCAGCTCAACCCAGGTGGCTGGCTGGTGATCAACCAGTGGGCCAGCGATGACGGCAGGCCACTGGGTGCCGCCTTGCTACGCGGGCTGTACCACCGGCATTACTGGGAGCTGCCGGTGAAGGAGGGCAACGTGATCCTGCTGGTGCCCGCCGATCTGGATCAGCAGCTGGACATCGACAGCCTGCGCGCCCGGGCCGAGGCGCTGGCGCCTCGCTTGGGCTACTCGCTGGAATACCTGATCAAGGCGGTGCGTCCGGCGACCTGAAAACCGCGTCGGCTTCTTCGCGGGTAAACCCGCTCCCACAGGGGCTGTGGAGTTCCGAGCCAGTGCTGACCTGTGGGAGCGGGTTTACCCGCGAAGGGGCCGACACGGATGTAAAAGGGAATCGATTCAGCCCACCCGGTTCGATGGCCCGATACTGGCCTTTCCTTCAGAAATATTTCTCACGGTTCTCACCGAATTCGTATATAGTACGCGCCGGTCTTTTAGCGGGCCGCAAATCAGGTGGTGCAAATCCTCCGAACCCAGCTTCGGCTGCGCGTCCGCTAGTCGGACTTTCCCAAGACGTTCCCATTTTCAATCGTTTTCGCAAATCCCCGCCGCCAAAGCTGCCTGGGTGACCGTTTGGTCTTTCAAGGCATGTGCAGCTTTGGAGCATGGGTCTTTGCGGATGCACCTAGAGGCAGACCCATGACCCAGGAAACCGGCGGATTCGCCGCTCTCGAACTCAATCCGAATATTGTTGCTGCCGTCGTGGCCACCGGCTACGAAGAGCCGTCGGCCATTCAGCAACAGTCGATCCCGATCATCCTCGCCGGTCACGACATGATCGGCCAGGCGCAGACTGGCACCGGCAAGACCGCTGCCTTCGCCCTGCCGATCCTCAACAAGATCGACGTGAGCAAGCGCGAACCGCAAGCCCTGATCCTGGCGCCAACCCGTGAGTTGGCGCTGCAAGTTGCTACCGCTTTCGAAACCTACGCCAAGCAGATGCCGGGCGTTAACGTGGTGGCTGTTTACGGTGGTGCCCCGATGGGCCCACAACTGCGTGCCATCCGTAACGGCGCGCAAATCGTCGTCGCTACCCCTGGCCGTCTGTGCGACCACCTGCGTCGCGACGAGAAAGTCCTGTCCACCGTGCAGTACCTGGTACTGGACGAAGCGGACGAGATGCTCAAGCTCGGCTTCATGGACGACCTCGAAGTGATCTTCGACGCCATCCCGGCCTCGCGCCAGACCGTGCTGTTCTCCGCCACCCTGCCGTCTTCGATCCGTTCGATCGCCGAGCGCCATCTGCGCGAGCCGAAGCACGTCAAGATCCAGAGCAAGACCCAGACCGTCACCGCGATCGACCAGGCCCACCTGATGGTCCATGCCGACCAGAAGATCCCGGCTGTTCTGCGCCTGCTGGAAGTGGAAGAGTTCGACGCGCTGATCGCCTTCGTGCGTACCAAGCAAGCCACCCTGGACCTGGCCGCCGCGCTGGAAGCCAAGGGTTACAAGGCTGCCGCACTGAACGGTGACATCGCCCAGAACCAGCGTGAGCGCGTGATCGACTCGCTCAAGGATGGCCGCCTGGACATCGTCGTCGCCACCGACGTCGCTGCCCGTGGTCTGGACGTACCGCGCATCACTCACGTGTTCAACGTTGACATGCCGTACGACCCGGAGTCCTACGTGCACCGTATCGGCCGTACTGGCCGTGCCGGTCGCGAAGGCCGTGCGCTGCTGCTGGTCACCCCGCGTGAGCGCCGCATGCTGCAGGTTATCGAGCGTGTTACCGGCCAGAAAGTCGCCGAAGCCCGCCTGCCTAACCCGCAAGCCGTGCTCGATGCGCGCATCAAGAAGCTGACCAAGAGCCTGGCGCCGCTGGTGGCCGAGTCCGAGGCCAGCCACGGCGAGTTGTTCGACCGCCTGACCGCCGACCTGGGTTGCAGCGCGCGTGCACTGGCTTCGGCCCTGCTGCGCAAGGCCACCAATGGCCAAGCCCTGGACCTGGCTTCGGTGGAGCGCGAGCAGCCGCTGGTGCCGACCCACAGCCCGCGCGAGCGCAGCACCGGTGAGCGTGCCGAACGTGGTGAGCGTAGCGAGCGCAGTGGTGACCGCGAGCGTCGTGCGCCGATGCCGCTGGCCGAAGGCCGCGTGCGTTGCCGTACCGCCCTGGGTGCCCGTGACGGTATCGCCGCCAAGAACCTGCTGGGCGCGATCCTCAATGAAGGTGGCCTGGCGCGTGACGCCATCGGCCGCATCCAGGTACGCGACAGCTTCAGCCTGGTCGAGCTGCCGGAAGATGGCCTGGAGCGTCTGCTGACCAAGCTCAAGGACACCCGCGTAGCCGGTAAGCAGCTGAAGCTGCGCCGCTACCGCGAGGATTGATCCTGGCGCTGCAATGAAAAAATCCCCGGCCTAGGTCGGGGATTTTTTTTGCCTGCACCGACCTCTTCGCGGGTAAACCCGCTCCCACAGGTATTGCGCCGGATTTCAACTTGGCGCTGTACCTGTGGGAGCGGGTTTACCCGCGAAGAGGCCCTTCAGTCGAACCGATAGATATCCATCCCCAGCGCCCCCAGGGTGAAGCCCTGGTGCACGATGCCGAATTGCCTACCAGCGCCCATGGCGAAGTACAGCGGCAACAGATGCTCATCGCTGGGGTGGTTGCGCACTGCGTGAGGCGCCTGCCGACGATAGTCCACCAGTGCATCCTGGTCTCCCGCCTTCAGCCGCTCCACCACCCAGTCGCGAAACGCCAGGGCCCAAGGCTCGACTGCATCCGGCCCGGCATGCCAGTCGAGCTCGCCGAGGTTGTGGGTAATGCTGCCCGAGCCGACCAGCAGGATGCCTTCCTCGCGCAGTGCCGACAGTGCCTGGCCGACCTTCAGTTGCAGGGCGGGGCCAGCCTGGCTCGGCAGCGATACCTGGATCACCGGGATATCCGCCGCCGGGTACATCAGCGACAGCGGCACCCAGGTGCCATGATCGAAGGGGCGTTTGTCGTCCAGCCTGGCGCCCAACAGATCGGCCACTCGGCGAGCCAGCGCCGGCTCGCCCGGTGCCGGATACTGCACGGCATACAGGGCCGGCGGGAAGCCGTGAAAGTCATGCCAGGTGTGTGGCTGGGGGTTGCCCGTCACCAGCAGCTCGCGGCTTTCCCAGTGGGCCGACACCACCACGATCGCCTTCGGGCGGGGCAGGGCGCGGGCCAGGGCGGCCAGGGCCGGGCCGCTGGCGCCAGGTTGCAGGGCGAGCATGGGCGATCCGTGAGAGATGAACAGGCTGGGCAGCATGGCGAGGTCCTGGCAGGTAAGATGCTGTCATCTTCGGTCAGGAAACGATCGAGATCCAATATAAGTTTTTACGGCTAAATATCGAAAAACCGGGAGGAATCATGGAGCCAGCGTTCTGGCACAAGCGGTGGGCGGACAACCAGATCGGCTTTCACCAGCTCCAGGTGAACCCGTACCTGCAGGCGCACTGGCCGGCGTTGGGCCTGGCCGCTGGGGCTCAGGTGCTGGTGCCCTTGTGTGGCAAGAGCCTGGACCTGCCGTGGCTGGCTGCGCAGGGCTATCGGGTGCTTGGCGTCGAGCTGTCGCGGCGGGCGGTGGAAGACTTCTTTGTCGAGCACGGGCTGGTGGCCGAGGTTTCCCAGCGGGGCGCTTTCGAGGTGTGGCGCTGTGGCGAGATCGAGCTGTGGTGCGGGGATATCTTCGCGTTGAAGGCCGAGGATGTGGCCGGCTGCACCGGGCTTTACGACCGGGCGGCGCTGATTGCCCTGCCGCCCCGGATGCGCGAGCGCTACATGGCGCTGCTGGATGATTTGCCAGCCATCGGCAAGGGCTTGCTGGTGACGCTGGACTACGACCAGTCGTTGATTGACGGGCCGCCGTTTTCGGTGGGGGATGGCGAGGTACGTCAGGGGTTTGCGGGTTGGCAGGTGATGGAAACCGAGCAGGTGCAGATTCTTGCTGACAGCCCGAAGTTTCAGAGCGCTGGCGTACCGAGCCTGGTGGAGCGGGTCTACCGGATAGCCCGTTGACTGCGACGGTGGCTTCTCCGGCCCCATCGCCGGCAAGCCGGCTCCCACAGGGTAAGCGCATGGCTTGGGCTGATGCGTTCGCAGTGGGAGCCGGCTTGCCGGCGATGAGGCCGGTACGGCCACCATGCAGGAATAAAAAAGGGCGACCGAAGTCGCCCTTTTCGCTGAGGCCCTGGATCAGCCGCGGCGGCGCAGTGCGTCGATGCGGTCTTCCAGTGGCGGGTGGCTCATCAGCAGGCCGGCCAGGCCGTGCTTGAGGCCGCCGTTGATGCCGAAGGCCTTCATGGTGTCGGGCATGTGCACCGGCAGGCCCTGTTCGCTGCGCAGGCGCTGCAGGGCGCCGATCATCGCGCCGGTACCGGCCAGGTGGGCGCCGGCTTCGTCGGCGCGGAACTCGCGGCGGCGCGAGTACCACATGACGATGATGCTGGCGAGAATGCCCAGCACCAGCTCGGCGACGATGGTCGCCACGAAGTAGGCGATACCGTGGCCTTCTTCGTTCTTGAAGATCACCCGGTCGACGAAGTTGCCGATGATGCGGGCGAAGAACATCACGAAGGTGTTCACCACGCCTTGCACCAGCGCCATGGTAACCATGTCGCCATTGGCCACGTGGCCGATTTCGTGGGCCAGTACCGCACGCACTTCATCGGGCGAGAAGCGCTCGAGCAGGCCTTGGGATACCGCGACCAGCGCGTCGTTGCGGTTCCAGCCGGTGGCGAAGGCGTTGGCCTCGTAGGCCGGGAAGATACCCACTTCGGGCATCTTGATGCCGGCTTCGCGGGACAGCTCCTCGACGGTCTGCAGCAGCCACTGTTCGTGGCGGGTGCGCGGCTGGCTGATGATCTGGGTGCCGGTGCTCATTTTCGCCATCCACTTGGAGATGAACAGCGAGACCAGCGAACCTGCGAAACCGAACACGGCGCAGAAGACCAGCAACTGGCCCAGGTTGAGGTCAACCCCGTTGGCGGCCATGAACCCGTTGAAGCCGAACAGGCTCAGGGTAATGCTTGCAACCAGCACCACCGCGAGGTTGGTGGCTACAAACAACAGAATGCGCATCATGGTTGTCACGTTCTCCTGACGGATAAAATTGTTGCGTACTGCGGGGGTATATAAGGGGGAGGCCTGGCGGTTTCAACCGGTCGACTATTTCAAACTGTGTACGCGGGGAGTATGGCAGAGGATGCCGGAGAGGCTGTGGGAGAGAGCGTTGCAGGATGTAAGGGGATTCTTTGGGTGATCGGCTTGGGAGTTGGGCTGGTTTTGAGATCGAGCGCCGCCCGCGCGGCGCATCGCTGGCAAGCCAGCTCCCACATCTGTTTCGGGCTAATTATGCCTGTATGGGTACCGCTGCCCGCCTTGGCGCATGTCTCAAGTCGGGCGAGACGCCAGTGGTGCCCACCTCAATATCGAGTCGATCCAACAAGGCGGACAGTGAAGATCTTGCAGGAGTGACTGGCCCGAAACAAATGTGGGAGCTGGCTTGCCAGCGATGCGCCGCGCGGGCGGCGCTCGATCTCAGCGCCACCACAGCAATCAAGCCGAACTTACTGGGAGTAAGTGCGCAGGAAGTTACCAATCCGGCCGATCGCCTGCTCCAGGTCATCCACCCGTGGCAGGGTGACGACGCGGAAGTGGTCCGGCCACGGCCAGTTGAACGCCGTGCCCTGGACGATCAGCAGCTTCTCCGACAGCAGCAGGTCGAGGGCGAATTTCTCGTCGTTGAAGATCGGGCACACCTTGGGGTCGATACGCGGGAACGCGTACAGCGCGCCCATGGGCTTGACGCAGCTCACGCCGGGGATGTCGTTGAGCAGTTCGTAGGTACGGTTGCGCTGCTCCAGCAGGCGGCCAGGCGGCAGTACCAGGTCGTTGATGCTCTGGTAGCCGCCCAGGGCGGTCTGGATGGCGTGCTGGGCCGGCACGTTGGCGCACAGGCGCATGTTGGCCAGCATGTCGATGCCTTCGATGTAGCTCAGGGCATGTTGCTTGGGGCCCGAGATGATCAGCCAGCCGGAACGGAAACCTGCCACGCGGTACGACTTGGACAGACCGTTGAAGGTCAGGCACAGCAGGTCCGGCGCCAGCGACGCAGTGCTGATGTGCACGGCTTCGTCGTAGAGGATCTTGTCGTAGATTTCGTCGGAGAACACCACCAGGTTGTGCTGGCGCGCCAGCTCCAGCATGCCCAGCAGCAGCTCCTTGGAGTACACCGCGCCGGTGGGGTTGTTCGGGTTGATGATCACCAGGGCCTTGGTGTTCGGGGTGATCTTGGCCTTGATGTCTTCGAGGTCAGGGAACCAGTCGGCCTGCTCGTCGCACAGGTAATGCACCGGCTTGCCGCCGGCCAGGCTCACCGCGGCGGTCCACAGCGGGTAGTCGGGGGCCGGGATCAGCACTTCGTCGCCGTTGTTGAGCAGTGCTTGCATCGACATCACGATCAGCTCGGACACGCCGTTGCCCAGGTAGATGTCCTCGATGGTGACGCCTTCGATTTCCTTCTGCTGGCAGTACTGCATCACCGCTTTGCGCGCGCTGAACAGGCCTTTGGAATCGCTGTAGCCCTGAGCGGTGGGCAGGTTGCGGATCACGTCCTGGAGAATTTCGTCCGGCGCCTCGAAGCCAAACGGCGCCGGGTTGCCGATGTTCAGCTTGAGGATGCGGTGGCCTTCCTCTTCCAGACGTTTGGCGTGCTTGAGCACCGGGCCGCGAATGTCGTAGCAGACATTGGCGAGCTTGTTCGATTTGCTGAACTGCATGATGGGATCCTGGTTGGACAAGGCGCGGCGCGCCGCCGGTGAAAGGTTTGAAAAGGGCGAGGCGCATGCCAGACTGGCTGGCTTGGAAAGCCAACTAATATACGTTCCACCCGCGCCATAAATAAAGACGGTGCGAGGTGAAATTCAGCCTGCCGAGGTCCCTTCATGCAAAAGATCGACAAGACACTGGACGAGTGGCGCGCCATGCTCGACCCCGCCCAGTACCAGGTGTGCCGCCTGAAAGGCACCGAGCGGCCGTTCAGCGGCAAGTACAACAGCGAACGGCGCGACGGTATCTACCACTGCATCTGCTGCGACCTGGCGCTGTTCGACGCGAAGGCCAAGTTCGACTCCGGTTGCGGCTGGCCGAGCTTTTACCAGCCAATCGAAGAGGCCGCGATGATCGAGATCCGCGACACCTCCCACGGCATGATCCGCACCGAAGTCACCTGTGCGCAATGCGACGCCCACCTGGGCCACGTGTTCCCCGACGGCCCGCCACCGACCGGCCTGCGCTATTGCATCAACTCGGTGTGCCTGGACCTCAAACCCCGCGATTGAAGGAGCAAACGCATGGCCGATGCATTGCTGGACATCCCCTGCGTCACCCTCGGTGGCGAGCAGAAAGTGCTGGGCGATTTCGCCGGCAGGGCGCTGCTGGTGGTCAACACCGCCAGCCAGTGCGGTTTTACCCCGCAGTACAAGGGCCTGGAGCGCCTGTGGCAGGACTACCGCGAGCAAGGGCTGGTGGTACTGGGCTTCCCCTGCAACCAGTTCGGCAAGCAGGAACCGGGTGATGCCCGCGAGATCGCGCAGTTCTGCGAGGTCAATTTCGGCGTGAGCTTCCCGCTGTTTCGCAAGGTCGAGGTCAACGGCCCCGGCGCCCACCCGCTGTTCGTCGCGCTCAAGCAGCGTGCCCCGGGCCTGTTGGGCTCGCAGAAGATCAAGTGGAACTTCACCAAGTTCTTGCTCGACCCGGCCACCGGCAAGGTCATCCGCTACGCGCCGACCACCAAGCCCCAGGCCCTGGAGGCCGACATCGAGCGTTTGCTCAAGCGCTGAGTGGCACCCAATGATCGATCAGCGCCAGTAACTCTTCGCGGCGGAACGGCTTGGCCAGGTAGTCGTTCATGCCGGCGGCGCGGCAGCGCTCGCGCTCCTCGGGCATGGCGTTGGCGGTCAGGGCGACGATGGGCAGTTCCGGCCAGCGTCCGCTCTGGCGGATGCGCCGGCTGGCTTCGTAGCCGTCCATCACCGGCATGTTGCAGTCCATCAGCACCAGGTCGAAGGTTTCCTGCTCCAGAAACTCCAGGGCTTCGGCGCCCTGGGCGGCGACCTGCACCTGGCAGCCGAGCTTGCCCAACAAGCCTTTGGCCACCAACTGGTTCACCGGGTTGTCCTCGACCAGCAGGATGTGCGCCCGACGTTCCTGTGCCAGCGACACCTCGTGGGGCAGAGGGGCGTTGGCCTCGCCTTGCAGGGTGCGGCGCAGGGTGTGGTAGAGGGCGTTGCGCGCCAGGGGGCGGGCCAGTTGCTGCAGGGGCGCCAGTTGCGTGGCCTGCTCGCTGGGCAGGAAGCTGCCGTAGGCGGTCACCAGCAGGATCGGCGCCTGGATGTTTGGACGCAGCGCCAGTAACGGGTCCAGGTCATCGGTGATCAGCAGGTCGACGCCCCCGTTGAGTTCGCTGGCCGCGTCGATCCGCACATAGTCCAGCCCCCAGCCCGGCAGCAGCCCCTGCAGCAGCTCGGCCAGGCCGCTGCCGGCATGGGTCAGTGCCGCCACGCGCCCGGCCAGCGGCGCCGGCGGGATCGCCTCGGTGTGGGCGGGCAGCGGCAGGTCGGCGCTGAAGCGGCTGCCAAAGCCGGTTTCGGACTGGATGTGCAGGCGGCCCTGCATGGCTTTGCACAGGTTGTGGGTCAGGGTCAGGCCCAGGCCGGTCCCGCCGTACTGGCGGGTGATGCCCGCGCCAGCCTGGGTGAAGGGCTGGAAGATGCGCGCCTGGGCCTCCTCGGGGATGCCGATGCCGGTGTCGCTGACCTCCAGGCGCACGCCGCCGACGATGCACGACAGGCGCAGGTCGACGCGCCCGAAGCGGGTGAACTTGAGCGCGTTGGACAGCAGGTTGCTGACGATCTGCCTGACCCGGGTGGGGTCGCCGAGCACGCTGCTGGGGAAGTTCGCGCTGATCAGGCAGGTCAGCTCGACGCTGGCCGCGGCGTTCTGCGACAGCAGGTTGGCGGTGTCTTCGAGCATTGCCCCCAGGTCGAAGGGGATGCGTTCGAGCTCCAGCTGGCCGGCGTCGAACTTGGACAGGTCGAGAATGTCGTTGAGCAGTTCCACCAGCACCTTGCCCGAGTCGTGGGCGATTGACAGCTGCTGGCGTTGCTCGCCGGCCAGGGGGCTGTCCAGGGCCAGGGCGATCATGCCGAGCATGCCGTTGAGCGGTGTGCGGATCTCGTGGCTCATGTTGGCCAAAAAGGCGGCCCGCGCCTGGGCCATGCCCAGGGCACGCTGACGCGCTTCGTCGAGCTCCTGGTTGGACTGGCTCAGGCGGTTGTTGCTGGCTTTGAGCTCGTTGGTGCGGGCCGAGACGATGTCTTCCAGTTCGTTGAGGTATTGCGTCAGGCGGTTCTCGGCGTTGCGCCGCTGCTGGATCTCGGTGGCCATGCTGACGAACTGCTGGTTGGCGACCTTGACCAGCACGCCGATCTCGTCGTTTTCATGGCCCTTGGGGCAGTCCACCCGGGTTTGCCGCGGCGTGCGCGCATCGCCACCGCTCAAGGCGCTGATCACCGTGACCAGCGGTTTGGTCAGCATCAGGTAGAACAGCGCCAGAAGGATGCCGGTGAGCACCAGGCTGCGGGCGAAACCGTTGAGCAGGGTAACCCCGGCGCGGTCGAGAAAGCGCCCGCCGAAGGCAAAGGTGTCGACGTCCAGGTACAGGGTGCCCAGGTACTCGCCGGGCATGTGCGCCAGGTACAGGCGGTCCTGGAACTGGCGCTGCTCGCCGAACAGGAAGTCCGATAGCGGTCGGTAGCGGCTTTCCAGCCTGGGGCGCTCGGTGTCGGCCAGTACCGTGTCGTTGTTGTCGATCAGGCGGGCGCGCAGCAGCGCCGGAGATTTGAGCAGGCCGCCGGTAAGTTCCTGGGCCAGCTCGGTGTCGATGTTGTAGGCAATCCGTGAGGCGGTGTCGTGGCTGATCTTCAGCAGCGCCTGAATTTCACGGTTGATGGACGCGTCTTCGCTGGCATAATCGATGCCGATCTGGATGAGACTGAGCAATGTTCCCAGGATGAAGCCGACCAGGACTGTCAACCGGGCTTGCTTGTATGACAGGCGATTGGTGAACTTGATATCCATGGGTCCCAAGCCGGTGATGTGCTCCGTGCGCTGCGCAAGCATAGCCGATCAGCCCTGGCTGCTGGCGGGTCTGTCTGTTCATTTCAGTTGATCGTCGATTGAGGG
>NZ_JBOBDM010000098.1:0-13378 GCF_050586605.1 Pseudomonas sp. ES1
GCGATGCTTTCATGGACCCTTGAATTGGTCCCGCGCTCAACGCTGCCGTTCGGCCACCGCACGCAACGTGCGCAGCGTCACCACTGGCGCATCCACCACGAACCGGTTGGCCAGCCAGCCCGGTACATCCCCGGCCGGATCAGCCTGCAGCTGATAGGTCACCTCGGTCCGCTTTGCACCCACAGGCTTCATGATCCATTCCCCGTTGATGCGCTTTACGCGGATCAGCCCCGGTTCTTCCGGCACCCTGCCAGGGTCGGCGCTGAGGTGGCGTACCAGCGTACCGTCGTCCAGCCGCTCGGTGCTGACCTTGAGCACCATGTCCCGCGGCAGCGTGGGCCACGGCAGGTTGGTGGTGAGGTACACCCAGGTGCTGTCGCCTTCCACGTCCAGCAGGCGCATCTGCTCGCACGCATACAGCCATTTGCACGCCACCCGCAGGTTTTCCTGCAGGTCGGTGAGCGTGCGCACGCTGGCATTCATGGTGCTGACGCCACGGAACTGCTGGTAGGGGGAGCCGGGGACGCTGCTCAGGTAGACGCGGATACCTTCGCGGTCATAGGCCAGCTGCCAGTCGTCGGCGGCCAGCAGCGGGGCCGGTAGCGACAGCAGCAGGGCAAGCAGCAGGTGGGAGAGGGGCATGATCGGTGGCCGCAGCAAGGGCAAGCTGCAAGTATGGCCACAAAAACAAAGCCCGCCATCAAGGCGGGCTTTGCAGACATCAACCTGAACTCAACGCTGCGGGTTGAGGGTCAGGTGCACGTGGCGGTTGACGTCTTTGTACAGCAGGTAGCTGAACGGGCCCGGGCCGCCGGAGTAGCAGGCCTGCGGGCAGAAGGCGCGCAGCCACATGAAGTCGCCGGCCTCGACCTCGACCCAGTCCTGGTTCAGGCGGTACACCGCTTTACCTTCCAGGACATACAGGCCGTGTTCCATGACGTGGGTTTCGGCGAACGGGATCACGCCGCCCGGCTGGAAGGTCACGATGTTGACGTGCATGTCGTGGCGCATGTCGGCCATGTCGACGAAGCGGGTGGTCTTCCAGGCGCCTTCGGTGCCCGGCATCTCGATGACGGTGGCGTTGTCGCGGTGGGTGACGAACGACTCCGGCACCGGCAGGCCTTCGACTTTCTGGTAGTGCTTGCGCAGCCAGTGGAAGGTGACGTTGGCCTGGCTGTTGTTGCGCAGGCTCCACTCGGCGCCCGGGGCCAGGAAGGCGTAGCCGCCTGGGACCAGGGTGTGGTGCTTGCCTTCGACGGTGATGTCGATCTGGCCTTCGACCACGAACAGCACCGCTTCGGCGTTCGGGTCCAGCTCAGGGCGCTCGCTGCCGCCTTCCGGGGCAACTTCGACGATGTACTGCGAGAAGGTTTCGGCAAAACCGGTCAGCGGGCGGGCGATGACCCACATGCGCATCTTGTCCCAGAACGGCAGGTGGCTGGTGACGATGTCACGCATCACGCCTTTGGGGATGACGGCATAGGCTTCGGTGAACATGGCACGGTCAGTCAGCAGCTCGGTCTGAGCCGGGTGCCCACCGTGGGGGGCGAAGTAGGATGGTTTCGACATGAACGGTCTCGACTTGTTGTTCTCTCCCCATGCCTTTGACCACACCGGCCGGTGCGTGCAGGGGATGCCGGGACAGCATAAGAGCCTGTCCGCGCCATCCACAAATTAAATGTTGAAATACCGGGTATTTGCTTACTGAATGCGTACCTGGCGCCCGACATGCTCCGCCGGCAAGCGGTCGCCGTGGCCGAACAGCTTGTGGCGCAAGGTGCCGTCCTCGTAGGCGGTGGGGTAGCGGCCGCGGTGTTGCAGCTCGGGCACCAACAGCTCGACCACATGGGCCAGATCGTCCGGTTGCACCGCATAGGTGAGGTTGAAACCGTCGATGCCGGTCTGGTCCAGCCACTGCTCCAGCTGGTCGGCCACCTCGCTGGCGCTGCCCACCAGCACCGGGCCGCGCCCACCCAGGCCGACGAACTCAGCGGCCTCGCGCACGGTCCAGCGGCGGTTCGGGTCGGCGGCGGTGAACGCCGCCAGGGCGGCGCGGCCGGCGTCATTCTCCACATATTCAATGGACGCGTCGGGGTCCAGGCCGGCGAAGTCGATGCCGGTCCAGCCCGACAGCAGCGCCAGGGCAGCGTCGAGGTCTACGTAGCGACGGTATTCGGCGAAGCGCGCTTCGGCCTGCTCGCGGGTAGCCCCGACGATCAGCAGTGCCTGCGCATAGATCAGTACCTCGTCACGCCCGCGCCCGGCCACCTCGCTGGCCTGGCGAATGCCGTCGGCATAGCGGCGCAGCACTGCGGGCGTCGGGCCACTGATGAACACGCACTCGGCGTGCCGTGCGGCGAACTGCTGGCCGCGTGCCGAGGCGCCGGCCTGGAACAGCACCGGGGTGCGCTGTGGCGAGGGTTGGCACAGGTGCATGCCGGGCACCTGGAAGTGCTCGCCGTGGTGGTTGATCGGGTGTACCCGGCTGGGCTCGATATAGCGCCCGGTTTCGCGCTCCAGCAGCACCGCATCGTCTTCCCAGCTTTGCTCCCAGAGTTTGTACAGCACCTGCAGGTATTCTTCGGCCAGGTCATAGCGCTGGTCGTGGCCGAGCTGCCGGGGCAGGCCCAGGTTGCGCGCGGCGCTGTCGAGGTAGCCGGTGACGATGTTCCAGCCGACCCGGCCATTGCTCAGGTGATCGAGGGTGGACATGCGCCGGGCGAAGGGATACGGGTGCTCATAGGTCAACGAAAAGGTCACGCCGAAGCCCAGGTGCTGCGTGACCCCGGCCATGGCCGGCACCAGCAGCAGCGGGTCGTTCACCGGCACCTGCACGCCGCCGCGCAGGGCCGCCTCGGGGCCGCCCTGGTAGACGTCGTAGATGCCCAGCACGTCGGCGATGAACAGCGCGTCGAACAGGCCACGTTCCAGCAGGCGGGCCAGGTCGGTCCAGTAGTCCAGGCGGTTGAACTCGACACTGGTGTTGCGCGGATGGCGCCACAGGCCGGGCGACTGGTGGCTGGCGGCGTTCATGCTGAAGGCGTTGAAGCGGATCGGGCGGGGCATCGTTACCTCCTTGTCAGGGCCATGGCCTTCAAGGTCTTTGAATGAGATTGTGTGAGGGCTTCAAGGGTTCGGCGAAAGGGGTGCAGCGCCTGTGAGATCGAGCGCCGCCCGCGCGGCGCATCGCTGGCAAGCCAGCTCCCACATTTGTTTCGGGCCAATTATTCCTGTGAAAGTACCGCTGCCCGCCTTGGCGCATGCCTTGAGTCAAGTGGGGCGGCGGCAACGCCCACACTGAAACCGCGTCGTATCAACAAGGCGGACAGTGATGACCTTGCAGGAGTAACTGGCCCGAAACAGATGTGGGAGCTGGCTTGCCAGCGATGCGCCGCGCGGGCGGCGCTCGATCTCACAGGCGCAGAAAGCCTCTCGTCGAACACTTGGAAGCCCCACCCCAATCACCTCGCAAGGCATCCCTGTCAGGGCAGCACAGAGGCCGGGTAAACCGCCTCAGCGACGTTCAGCTTGCGCGGGATCAGCCCCAGCCCCTGGAAGGTGTCGGCCAGCTTCTGCTGTTCGGCGACGATCTGCGGGGTGATGGCTACGGCGTTGTAGTTGCGCCGCTCGCTGGCGGTCTTGAGCACGTCGGCCCCGATCCCCAGTTGCGGCGCCAGCAGGCTGGCGACTTCGCCGGGCTGGGCGTTGGCCCATTGGCTGACCTTGGCCAGTTCGCCGAAGAAGGTCTTGAGCAGCGCGCGGTGCTGGTCGGCGAAGTCGGCGGTGGACAGGTAGAAGGTACGGTTGTTGGACAGCCCGCTGCCGTCACGCAGGTTCTTCAGGCCCGGCTGCGCTTCGGCGGCAGCCAGGAACGGGTCCCACAGCGTCACGGCCTGCACGCTGCCCGACTGCAGCGCGGCGACGGCATCGGCGGCGTTGTTGACGTAGGCCGGGGTGATGTCCTGGTAGCTCAGACCGGCCTGCTCCAGGGCCACGGCCAGCAGATACTGGGCGTTCCAGCCGCGGCCGGTGGCCACGCGCTGGCCCTTGAGCTGGGCGACCGAGGTGATCTGGTCCTGCTCGCGCACTACCAGGCCGATGCCGCGCGGGTAGGGCTGCTCGGCGGCCAGGTAGACCACCGGCTTGCCGGCGGCCTGGGCGAACACCGAAGGCGCGTCGGCGGCATGGCCCAGGTCGATGGCGCCGGTGCTCAGCGCTTCGAGCAGCTGTGGGCCGGCGGCGAACTCATGCCAGCTGACCTTCACCCCCTGGGGCGCCAGGGCTTTTTCCAGGGCACCGCTGCCCTTGAGAATGTTGATGCTGTTGAACTTCTGGTAGCCGATACGCAGGGTCTTGCCATCGTCGGCAACCGCGTTGGACCAAGGCAGGAGGGCGCTGGCAACGCTGGCCAGCAGGCCGCCGATCAGCAGGCGGCGCAGGGGGGAGGAGGCACGGGAAGGCACGGTGAGGGCTCCTTGAATAGGCGGGAAAGCGTGGCTCCAGCCTACGGAGCTGGCAGGGGCTATTTCAATTTGTTTATTCCATTCAGTTAGATTGTTTTGTTATTTTTATATCCATTTATTTTGTCGTGACCGATCGGTCACTGAGCCATGACATTTTTTTCACATCCCCTTGCTACGATCGCGCCACTTTCAGGAGCTCGATCGATGATGCATGTTCTGCGCAAGCGCAGTGCCCGCCTGGCCCTGGCCGTCGGTGCAGGGCTGGTGGCCAGTACCTTGGGTTTCTTCGCCTGGCAGAGTTTCTATCCGGTGCAGGCCGCTGATGGCTGGCGTGTGCAGTTGCTGCACGGCGAGGTCGACAAGGCTGCCTCGTTGTTGCCGCAGTTGGATGGCAGCCTGCTGGTGAGCCGTGAGCTCAACGGTGGCAAAGGCAGCATCATCAAGATCACCGCCGACGGCGACCGTGTGGTGCTGATCGAAGGCTTGTCCAAACCCGATGGCATGGTTGCCGTGGAGGGCGGCTGGGTGTTCAGCCAGGAGGTGGGCGAGGCGCCGGTCAGCCTGTCGCGCAATGGCCAGGTCATGCCCTTGTTCCAAGGCAACAATGTGCAAGGCCTGTACAACGATGGCGAACACCTTTACGCGATCGAAGACCGCAAGGGTGATGGCCGGCTGATGCGCTACGACTGGCGCAGCGGCCAGCTGGATGTGCTGCGCTCGGGCCTGACCGAAACCGAAGGGCTGACCCGTTGCAACGACGGGCGCCTGCTCTACACCGAAAAGGCCAGCGGCAAGATTCGGGCGCTCGGCGACGATGGCCAGGACCCCGTGGTGGTCGAAGGTTTGCGCAACCCCACGTTCCTGCTCTGCGATGCACGCGGTCTGTGGATCACTGAGGACTCCACCCACCGTGCCCGGCTGCTGCGCGTCGACGGCGATGGATCGCGCCATACCGTGCTCAGTTTTCTCAAGGCACCGCAGGCGATCGTGCCCGACGGCAGCGGCGGTTACCTGCTTGCCGAGGGTGGTCGCGACCGTGTGCTGCGCCTGACGCCGCCGCAAGACCCTGCCGTGCAAGCTGTTTCCGCCCGGCAGTAGCCTGGCGGCCGAGTCAACTGGGCAGGCGTGGGCCCTTGCCGGGCAACAGGCCAAGCACCAGCATGCAGCCGAACAGGATCACCAGGCCACCGAAGGCTTGCAGCCAGCTCAGCGCCTCGCCGAGGAACAATGCCCCGACCAGCACGGCGACCAAGGTCACCACGAACTCGACGCTGATGGTGCGGGTGGCGCCGATGCGGGCCACCAGGCCGAAATACAGGACGTAGGTGGTGGCGCTCATCACCGCGCCACTGATGCCCAGGTAAAGCCAGTCCGCGGCCTGCGGAACGCCCGGCACCGGGACCAGCACCAGCAACGGCAAGGTCAGCAGGCCGCCCGCGAGGAATGCGCCGCCAGTCACTGTCCACGGATCCTGGCCGCGCAGGTGCAGGCTGGCGTAGTTGCTGCCGAACGCCGCGCACAGGCAGCCGCCCAACGAGGCGATACAGCCGTGGACGAAGTCTTCGTTGACCTCCTGTGCCGGGAAACCCACCAGCAGGATGATGCCGAGCAGGCCTAGCAGCAGCCCGGCCAGCCCTTGCAGGCTGATCTTCTCCAGCCCCCAGAGGCGGCCGATGATCATCGAGAACAGCGGAATGGTCGCGACGATAATCGCCGCCATGGCGGTGCCGATGCGCGGTGTGGCGTAGGACAGGCCGATCAGTTGCCCGGCCACGGTGGTAGCGCCCACCACCAGCAGCGGCCTGAGCAGTGGCCGCAGGCGCAGCGTGCGGCCAAGCAGGGCGGCCAGCGCGGCCAGGGTGCCTGCGGCGATCAGTGCGCGCAGGCTGACCGCACCCACCCAGCCAAAGGCATGCACCACCTTGAGAATGACCAGGAAAGAAAAGCCCCAGGCGATGGCCAGGAACAGGTAGGCGGCAAGGTCGCGGGGTTGCATGGGCAGCAGGGTCCGTCCGGGGCAGGGCAGCGCAGGCTAGCGGCAGGCACGGGGGTGGAGCAAGACGCCGGGGCGCTTGCTGTCGCAATCGGAACGCCCAGGCGCCTAGTCAGTCGCGTTGCGCAACCAGCAGCAGCGACTGGGGCTGCCGCTGCTGCGGATGCTGCGGTTCCTGCAGTTCGAGCAGGCTGAAGCCGGCCATCTGCAGCGCCTTCAACCAGCTGGCCAGGGTACGGAAATACCAGGGCATCGGCTGCCAGTCACCACTGAGTCCGCAGAACGTCTCTTCGCGCCAGCCATCCTGATAGTCGCCGGCGGCGGTTGTCCACGGGTGCAGGGTCTGGATCACCAGCGTTCCCTGCGCTTGCAGCAGCCCGTGCAGGGCTGCCAGCAACGGGATGATGTCCTGGTGCAGCAGGGCGAAGTTGGCGCAGACCAGCGAGTAGTCGTGGCCGATGTCCACCTGCCTCGCGGCCAGTTGCTCGTAGGTGGCCAGGTGTACCGCGGGCGAACCCGCCGCATGTGCGGCAGCCACCAGGGTTGCGTCGCCATCCACCCCGACCGCTTCGACACCCCGGTTGTCCAGTGCCCGCAACAGCCAACCTTCGCCACAGCCCAGGTCGAGCACCCGCGCCGGCTGACGGCCGAGCACGGCGAGGAGCATGGCCTGGTCGGTAACCTGGCGACGGGACTCGATGGCGCCGCCGCGCACGGCGTCGATCCAGGCCTGGGCGTTGTGCTGCCAACTGCGCAGCAGCGGGTCTTGTGGGGTTGGCATGCAAGGGCTCCGGTGGGCGCGGGTGGCACAAGGATAGGCCAGATCCGCCTTGTGTCATGGGGGCGTTGCTCGGCACACTGGCACGTCCTCTAAGGAGCATGGCATGGCACTTGCGAAAGCGGATTTCACCACGCGGTTGTTGCTCGACGCCGGAATAGGCCCTGGCATGCGTGTGCTGGATGTCGGTTGCGGCAGCGGCGACGTGAGCCTGCTGCTGGCCCGCCTGGTGGATGGCGATGGCGCGGTGGTGGGCGTTGACCAGGCTGCCGGGGCGCTGGAGAGCGCCCGGCAACGCGAGGTGCCGAAGGGCGCTGCGCCACCTGAGTTCATCCACGCCGACCTGCACGCGCTGCCTGGCTCGCTGGGGCTGTTCGACGCCATCGTCGGGCGTCGGGTGCTGATGTACCAGCCGGATGCGCTCAAGGCCGTGCGGGGGCTGGCCCGGCACTTGCTGCCGGGTGGCGTGATGGTGTTCCAGGAGCACGACGCCAGCCTGACGCCGGCCAGCCTCGAACCTTTCCCCTTGCACCGCAAGGCCCAGCAGTGGCTGCAGCGCATGCTGGAGCAAGAGGGCGCCGACCTGCACATTGGCTTCAACCTGCACCGCATCTTCAGCCAGGCCGGGCTTGCGGTGGAGGACCTGCGCGCCGAATGCCTGGTGCAGACGCCCGACAGCCGCTACGCCCTGGCTGATATCGTGCGCGCCTGCCTGCCGCGGATCATCGAACAGGGCGTGGCCAGTGCCCGCCAGGTAGGTATCGAAACCCTGCAGTCACGGCTGGATGCTGAGCGCCAGGCCAGTACCGGAATCTATATCGGCGACATGCTGTACGGCGTGGTGGCGCGCAAGCGCTGACCGCTCGGCGGTGGCCAGCGCCACTGCGGTGATCACCAGCACGCTCATTCGAGTGATTGCTGTTTCAAGTGCACGAATCATCTGCACCAGGCCTCATTGTTCGATCTATTGCAGCACTCTAGCCTGAGCCTGACTTTTCAATCACCCAAGGAGACGAACATGGCCAAGCGAATAGTCCTGCGGCAGACTGGCGGCACTGAAGTCCTGAACCTGCAGGACCTGCCGGTACAACAACCCGGCCCCGGCGAGGTATGGCTGGAACAGACCGCAATCGGGGTCAACCCGCTGGACGTCCTACAGCGCAAGGGCGGCGCGCCGTTGCCGCTGCCCTGCGGCCTGGGCCTGGAAGGCGCTGGGCGGGTGGCCGCAGTAGGCGCAGGCGTCACCAACGTGAAGGTGGGCGACTCTGTGGGCTATGCCACCGGCCCGCTTGGCGGCTACGCCAGCGCACGCTTGTACCCGGCCGAGCGGTTGGTGAAGCTGCCGGCGGGCCTGGGCGAGGAGGAGGCCGCCGCGACCCTGTTCAAGGGCATCACCGCCCAGTACCTGCTGACCAGCACCTACCCGGTCGGCCCCGGGACGCGGGTACTGATCTATGGCGCCGCCGGAGCGCTCGGCCAGTTGATGGTGCCTTGGGCTAAACACCTGGGGGCGACCGTCATCGGTGTGGTGTCGCGGCCACAGAGCGTGGCCCGGGCCAAGGCCGCAGGGTGTGACCAGGTGCTGCGGTTCAACGCCGCCACCCTGGCCGCCGAGGTGCGCGAGCTGACCGTCGGGGAGGGCGTGGACGTGGTCTACGACAGCGTCGGGCGCCTCTCGCTCGAAGCTTCGCTGGACAGCCTGCGCCCGCGCGGTCTACTGGTGTCGTTCGGCGGCAGTTCCGGCGCGCCGGCAGCCATCGAGGTCGCCACGCTCAATGCCAAGGGCTCGTTGTTTGTCACCCGGCCGTCACTGGCCGCCCACACCCGCACCGCCGAGGAGTACCAGGCCCGCGCGGCAAGCGTGCTGGCTGCGCTGGCCGCGGGTATCATCCAGCCGCGGATCTGGCGCCGCTACCCGTTGGCCGATGTGGCCAAGGCCCATGAAGACCTGGAACTGGGCCGGTCGGAGGGAGCGCTGATCCTTACCCCCTGACCCCGGATGAGCCTTGCCATGGACCCCTTCGACAGCCGTCGCGCCGACGAACTCGCCACCTTGCTGGCCCTGCACGAACAGGGTTCGTTCGCCGCCGCCGGGCGCCAGCTGGAGCGCCACCCTTCGGTGCTGTCCCGGCGCCTGGGTGCGCTGGAGCAGCGTCTGGGCATCCGCCTGGTGGAACGCACCACCCGCCAGCTGCGTTTCACCGACGAAGGCGAGCGCCTGGTGGAGCGCCTGCGCCATGCCAGCCGGTTGATAGACGAGGCCGAGCAGGAGGCTGCACTGGGCGCCGCACAGGTGCGCGGCCGCCTGCGCCTTGCGCTGCCGGCGGCCATGGGTCGGCGCTGGCTGAGCGGGCTGCTGGCGGACTTCGTGCTGGCCCACCCGCAGGTCACGATTGACACCGAGTACGCCGACCGTTTCGTCGACCTGGTGGGCGAGGGTTTCGATGCGGCCATCCGTATTGGCGAGCTGGCCGACAACCGCCTGGTGGCCAGCAAGCTGTGCGAGCACTTGCGCATCCTCTGCGCCGCGCCTGGCTACCTGGCGCGGCATGGCACGCCACAGTTGCCGGCCGACCTGGCCAGCCACAACTGCCTGGGCTTCAGTGGGCTGCGTTCGTTCCCCGAATGGCACCTCACCGCCAAGGGCCGCCAGGCGAGCGTCAAGGTCGCTGGCAGCCTGCGCGGCAACGACAACGAGGCGCTGCTGGAGGCGGCGCGGCGGGGCGTGGGGATTATCGCCGGTGGCGACTGGTTGATGGTCGAGGACCTGCAGGCCGGCCGGCTGGTGCGGGTACTGCCGGAGTGGCAACTGGATGTGGCCGCGGGGATCTACCTGGTGCGGCCTTCGGCGCGGCTGAACACGGCGGTGATGCGGGCGTTCAAGGCGTGGCTCGAGGCCCGTTTCAAGGAAGGCGCGCCATGGCGGCATGATTCTCGATGCTAAATTACATTTGCTATGTAAATCATTGATTTTAAAGGATTTATCCAGATTAGCGCTGGATGTGGAGAATCTGGATAAATCACTTTTAGATATCCTTATAAATCATTGATTTATAAAGATTATCTCTTCGCAAGTGCATGCTGAGCACACTGCTCATAGTAGGTCTGTTTGATCGCCGCCGGCTTGAGTTGCGAGCGGCTGTTGTAGGTCTGCTCGGTGATGCCGAAGGCGGTCATGCGCATCCAGGGTTTGGCGAACTTGCGGGCCTGCAGCTTCTTGCGCGTGGCGTACAAGGTGACCCCGGAAAGCTTGGCCTGCTGGGCCTCGGCGGCGATCTGCGCCCCCCAGCCGCACACCTGGTGATCGTTCTGGCTCAGTGCCCGGGCCTGGGCGCCGAAGGTGGCGACGGCCAACAGGCAGCCGGCTACGCTTGCTAGAAATACCCGCATGTTGCTGTCCTAAGCGTCTGAAGGAAAACGGAGTTTGCCCGTACTTCAAACGCCCGGGGGCCAGCAATTTGCCGTCAGGCGATGGCCATGCGCAGTGGGTTGTGGCGGCTGGCTCGCAGCGACACCAGGGCCAGGGCCGCCAGCCACAGCAGCGAGACCCCGTAGTTCAGGCGCTGGTACAGACCGAACAGTTCCCCGCTCTCGGCCGCCCGCGCCATCAGCAGCACCGTGACCACCGCCAGCACGGCGCACAGCAACGACCACCAGGCCAGGCCGCGCGATCGGGCCAGGCGCTGGCCGAGGCCGATCCACAGCACGCAGGCCAGGGTCAGGGAGAGGAACATCAGCAACCCGCTGAGGTTGTGCAGTTGTTGCGACAGCGAAGGTGCCACCGGCGCACAGCCGGCATCACAGGCAAACCAGCCTGTGCCCAGGCTGCCCACACCGTGCAGCAGGATCAGCAGCGCGCTCAGCTGCGCCAGCCTGGATTGTCGCCACCGTCGCGCCAGCCCCCAGGCAAACAGGGCGAACAGCAATGCCAGGGGGAAGTTGTTGATCCATGGCGAGAGCGTGTGGGTGGGGGCGTCCACCGCGCCAAGCTGGCTCATGGCCTGTTGCAGGTGGCTGTAGCCGGGGTAGGCCTGGGCGGTCAGGGCGACGCCGATCAGCAGCCAGAACGGGATCAGCAGGCCGCTGGCGAGCAACAGGCGATCGAATGTCTTCATGCAGGTTCCTTCCTTGGTGGGCATGGGCAAACGCGCAGCCTAGCGCCATGGCAGGGCATTTCGCCAGCATTCGATAGCGCCCCGTTGCCTGCCAGTAGGCGATGAGAGGTGAAATCCCCAGCGGACGTATGTGATCGTACAACCGCATGCGCTATCATCACGCCTGTCTTTCACAACAAGATGTACAGGGCATGACAGAGCAGCAGGTACAGCCACGCACCCGGCGCAAGCCGCGCAGTCTGGCGCAGGAACTGGTCACGGTGCTGACCGAGCGCATTCGCAGTGGCCAGCTCAAACCCGGCGACAAGCTTCCCACCGAATCGCAGATCATGGTCGAGGAGGGCGTCAGCCGTACCGTGGTGCGTGAAGCCATATCGCGGCTGCAGGCTGCCGGCCAGGTCGAGACCCGCCACGGCATCGGCACATTCGTCCTGGACGCGCCGACTGCCGGCGGTTTCCGTATCGACCCGGCCACCGTTGTCACCCTGCGCGAAGTGCTGGCGGTGCTGGAACTGCGTATCGCCCTGGAGATCGAGTCGGCCGGGCTTGCCGCGCAGCGGCGCAACGACGAGCAGCTGGCCGGCATGCGCGCCGCACTCGACGAGCTCAACGAAGGGGCGGCCCACGCCTCGGACGCGGTCTCGGCGGACTTCCAGTTCCACCTGCGCATCGCCCAGGCTAGCGGCAATCACTACTTCGCCGATATTATCAACCACCTGGGCACCAGCATTATCCCGCGCACCCGCCTCAACTCCGCGCGCCTGGCCCATGACGACCAGGCCCATTACATGGGCCGGCTGATGCACGAGCACGAAGCCATCTACGAGGCCATTGCCCGGCACGACAGCGAAGGCGCGAAAATGGCCATGCGCCTGCACCTGAGCAACAGTCGCGAGCGCTTGCGCCAGGCCCATGAACAGGCCGAGGCGCAGGGGGTCTGATACCTCTGCCGGCTGTACCGGCCAGTTAGCCTGTACAGCCAGATTGTTCTACTTGTAGAACGATGCATGCCATTTTGGCTGTCTAGCGCACGATTAACCTCATCTGTAAGGTGGTGCTCATCCACGAGAGGAGGTTTCTCATGAAAAAAATCCAGGGTATCCACCGCAGCCCCCACGCCCACTGGGTGGGTGACGGTTTCCCGGTACGCAGCCTGTTCACCTACGACCACCTGGCCCGGCATATCAGCCCGTTCCTGCTGCTGGACTACGCCGGCCCCCACGATTTTGCCCCCACCAGCGCCCGCCGTGGCGTCGGACAGCATCCGCACCGCGGTTTCGAGACGGTGACCATCGTCTATCAGGGCGAACTGGAGCACCGCGACTCCACCGGCGCCGGTGGCCTGATCGGCCCGGGTGATGTGCAGTGGATGACCGCCGCGGGCGGCATCATTCACGAGGAGTTCCACTCGCCGGCCTTCGCCAAGCGTGGCGGCACCCTGGAGATGGTGCAGTTGTGGGTCAACCTGCCGGCCAAGGACAAGCGCGCCGCCGCCGGCTACCAGACCTTGCTGGCCAGCGACATCCCAGTGGTGGCGCTGGAGGGCGAGGCGGGCAGCCTGCGGGTGATCGCCGGCCGCTACCGCGAGCACCAGGGCCCGGCCCGCACCTTCACAGACATGGATGTGTGGGACCTGCGCCTGAAGGCCGGCGCCAGCCTGCAGTTACCGGTTGCCAGCGGGCGCAACGCGGCGCTGGTGGTGCTGCGCGGCACGCTGCGGGTCAACGGCGAGCGCGAGGCCGGCCCGGCCAGCCTGGTGCTGTTCGAGCGTGATGGCGAGGGGCTGCGCATCGACGCGCTGGAGGACGTCAGCGTGCTGTTGCTCAGCGGCGAGCCGATCGATGAGCCGATCGTAGGTTACGGCCCGTTCGTGATGAACAGCCAGGCCCAGATCGCCGAGTCGTTCGACGACTTCCAGGCCGGGCGTTTCGGCCAGATGGGCGGGGTCGAAGCTGGTCCCGTCAGGTAACGTTTCATCGTCGGTAATGGGGCTGCTTTGCAGCCCTTCGCGGGTAAACCCGCTCCCACA
>NZ_JBOBDM010000099.1:0-13293 GCF_050586605.1 Pseudomonas sp. ES1
GCTATCGCCGCTGAATGCGCATACATCTATCAAAACAAACACTCTGAAAGCCGAAGCCGAAGCCGAAGCCGAAGCCGAAGCACCCACCTACACCCTCAAAACGGCACAGCCACCGTCAACTGGCTATACACATTGGTCCCACTCCCCACCTGATTCCCCCCATTGCTCTCATCCTTGCGCGGCTTGAACAACCCCACCAGCGGCGTAACGATCAGGTGCTCGTTCACCGCCCACTCCACATACACATCCAGCTCCTGGGCATCGAGATCGAGCGTGTCCCGCGTACGCACCGTATTGAAGTCAAAGAACAACGCCCCGACCGTGACGTTGTCCCGCGGCGTGGCCTTGAGCCCGATATGGTGAATCCCGCTATTGGTATTGAACGGCCCGGCATAGTTGCCCGCCACTTCACCCTGTATCCAGGTGCCATAACCACTGGAAAGCCCGGTAAACAGCAAATCCCAGCCTGCTGAATAACGCGTGTAGCGGTAGGTCAGTTGCGGCGCCCAGGGCGCCTCGGCGAAGGTGTAGCCCGCCTCGGCGTACCAGGCCGTTTCGTGGCCGCCACGCTTGTCCTGCCAGGCGTACTCAAAGGCAAGGCGGGTGTTTTCAAGCCCGGCACTGCCTTCACCACGCAAGCTGTAAACGTCCATGCCTTCACGGGCCTTCTGGAATTCGCTGGCCCACTGGTCGGCAACGTCGATCCCGTGGATATAGGTCAAACCCAGAGTGCCGAGTTCATTGGTGTAGTCCAGGGTCCCGGCAGCCAACTCGGTCTCGGCCTGCGCGCGGTTATCGGACTTCAACCACAGCACACTGCCGTGCAGCCCCTCGTTACCGCCCAGGCGCAACATGGCCGTGCGATCGAACGCGTGACGGGCACCCAGGTAGAAGCCACCACCGCGGTTGAGCTGACCATCGGCCGGGCCCTTGCCGAGGTTGGGGCCGTCGTCGTTGATCAGGAAACCGTTGCCCAGCTTGATCACCTGGCGGCCACCGGAGACATCCACGCCATCCTTGCCCAACAACGGGAACAGGTCGCCTGAGCGCCAGCCCAGGTAGGCATCCTCGATCTTGGTGGTGCGTTCGCTGCCATCCTGGTTGCCGCCGGCATCGCCATCGCCCCAGGCGCCGGAACTGACCCAGTTCAGCGCGCCATACAGGCTGCCATTGCCGGCCAGGCCCTGGTCGCCGCTCAGGCCGTACTTGATGAACCCTTCGCGCCAGGTCGAGCCGCCGGGGGTGCCGTCGTAGTTGTGGCGGCTGTTGAACATGCCCCACACCGCCAGCATATCGGCGTTCAGGTGGGTGTCGTCGTCGGCATACAGCTCGTAGGCCGAGCTGGCCTGGCCGTTGATCAGCAGCGCCAGGGCGGTGGCCAGCGCGGTGCGACGTGGAGTGAGACGCATGGATCGTTCCTCGTTTGTTGTGTGCGGTCTTGAGTGCCGCGTTGTTGTGGAGGCAGAGGTGTCTGAAGCGACGGGCCATTAGCGCGTGGATCGCCGGGGCGGGTCTTGCCCGTGGCTGCCAGCGCACTTGCACGTCGCCGCCAGGGCGGCTCAGGGGCTGGCCAGGGTTTCGGGCAGGGTGGCGCCGCCATCGACGATCAGGGTCTGGCCGGTGATGTAGCCAGCCGTATCCGAAGCGAGGAACAGCATCGCCGCCGCGATATCGCTGGGTTCGCCCAGGCGGCCGAGGGGTACCCCGGCCGCGATCCGCGCATTGAGGGCCGGGTCGCCGAGGTTGCCCATGGCCGGGGTGCGCACCATGCCCGGTTCGACGCCGTTGACCCGCACGTTCATGGGGGCCAGCTCCAGCGCGGCATTGCGGATGAAACCATTGACCCCGGCCTTGGACGCGGCGTAATGGCTCAGGCCTGGGTAGGCCACCCGCGGGCCGGTCACCGATGACGTGGCCAGCACGCAGCCGCCGCCCTGGCGACGGAACAACGGCAGCGCCGCCTGGGTCAGCCAGAACAGCGCGCCCAGGTTGACCGCCAGCGTGCGTTGCAGCAGTGCCGGGGTGATGTCGGTGAAGGGGGTGAGCGGAAAATACGCCGCGTTGTGTACCAGCACGTCCAGGCGTTCCAGCCCGGCCAGCAGGGTTGCGATTGCCTGTTCGTCAGCGAGGTCCACGGCCAGCCCCTCGACCTCATGGCCCAGGGCGAGCTGCACCTTGACCACCTGGCGCAGTGCCGCCGGGTCAAGGTCCACCGCAATCACCCGCGCTCCAGCATGGGCAAACCCCTCGACGATGGCCTGGCCGATGCCTCCCGCAGCACCGGTCACCAGCACCGTGCGCCCTTGAAAATCGTAACGGGCGCTCATGGCTGTGGCGCCAGGCGGGTGTAGGGCAGGGTGGGCACATCGACCACGGTCGCGCCGCCGTCGGCGGTGAGTACTGCGCCGGTGACGATGCTCGCCGCCGGGCTGACCAGGAACTCGCACACGGCGGCGATCTCGTCGCTGCTGGCCGGGCGACGCAGCGGCACGTCGGCCGTGACCCTGCGGTAGGCCGCGTCGAGGTCTTCCTGGTGATGGGCCATCAGCACCTGCATTTCCTCATCGGCCATGGGCGTGCGCACCCAGCCTGGGCATACACAGTTGACCCGTACGCCGGCCGGGCCGTAGTCGCGGGCCAGCGAACGGTTCAGGCCGACCAGTGCGTGCTTGGCCGTGGTGTAGCCGCACACTTCGGGCCCGGCTGCCAAGGACGCAATGGAACCCAGCAGCACCAGACTGCCACGCCGCCGCATCAGCAGCGCCAAGCAGGCGCGGGCGGTGTGGAAGGCGCTGTCGAGGTTGCTGCGCAGTGCCGCCTGCCAGGCTTCGTCACTGGTCTCGGTGGCCCGACCCAGGCCATGGCCGCCGGCGCAGGCGATCACGGCGTCCAGCCCGCCGAAACGCGCATCCACCTGTTCGATGAAGCCGCGCCAGGTGGCGCTGTCGGCCGCATCCCCCGCCAGCACCAGGCCGCCAGTGGCCTTGGCGACACGCTCCAGCGCCTCGCGGCGACGGCCCACCAGCGCCACCTGCCAGCCCTGGGCTGCCAGACGCAGGGCGCAGGCTTCACCGATGCCGCTGCCGGCCCCGGTGATCAACACGCTGCGGCTCACTGCGGGTACTCCGTGCGGTTGACCACCCGGCAATACGACGACACCGGGAAGTTGGCCAGGGCATCGAAGCTGCCGCCCTCGTAGCCGAAGATCTTGCCGTCGCTGCGGTGCTGCTGCAGGTCGATCATCACCAGGCCCAGGGTAGGCACGATCTTCTCGCACCAGACGAACAGGTACAGCTGCTCGGCGATCTTGTAGTAGTGGGCACGGTCGGTGTCGCACAGCCCTTGCTCGACACCCTTCAAGCACTGCCAGCTGTAGTAGTCGGGGTTGAGGTAGATGTGCTCGTACTCCTCGGTCGGGCTGTAGCGGTAGTGATTGCGCAGTCCTACCAGCTCGCGAGTCGGCGCGTGCGGGCAGGCGGCGTCCTGCCAGGGGCGGTCGAGGGTGCCGTGCAGGAACCTGGCCTCGACGCCGGTCAGTGCCTCACCGGCCAGGGCCAGGTCGTACAGGCCACGCTGGGTGCGGGCCTGGCCCGGCAAGCGGCCAAGTACGGCTGTGAAGGATTGGCTGAGGGTGTCGAGCACCAGCGATACCGACCAGGCCTGGCCGCCTTCGTGTTTGATGAAATCCACCAGGTAGATGCCGTCGCGCACCGAGGTGGCGCGGTAGCCGGCCGAGCCCTGGCTATGGCCGTCGGCAGCGTGCCAGTGCAGTTGATCAGTGTCGAAACGGTGCTCGATCAGCCAGCCATTGGCGAAGTGCAGGCTGAGGTTGCGCCCGCTCAGGTCGGCGCGTTGCGGCAGAATGAAGGCTTCAGGGGCGAAGCCCTCGGCAAGGGCGCCTACGGTGATCCAGTCGGAGGGTTTGGACATGTGCGTGACTCCTGGGGTTTAGGTGCCCACAGGGTGCAACGCGGCGCGGCGGCCCGGTATCAACCGGAAGGTTGAGTCACAGGAACAGCAACGCCACCAGCTCGGTGCGGTTGCTCACCCCGAGCTTGCGGAACAGGTTAATCAGGTGGGTCTTGACGGTGGGCAGGCCGACCTCCAGCGCGCGGGCGATCAGCTTGTTGCTGTGGCCTTGGCGCAGCAGTTCGGCGATCTGCCGTTCGCGGGGGGTGAGTTCGACCGCTGCCGGCCTTGGCGCCATGGGCTGGCTGGCCACCGCCAGTTGCATCAGCCCGTGCAAGGGCAGCAGGCGCTGCAGCTCGTCGGGGCGAAACTCGCCCTGGCTTGCGCAGCGCAACAGCGACACCCCGGCCAGCGGCCGGCCGCCGACCTGGGCGATGATCTCCACCACATCCACCACCTGGTGCCGGGACAGGAAACCCCGGTAGGTGTTGCCCTGGGCTTCGGGCAGCTGGGCCAGGCCCTGGCGCAGCGATACCACCGGCGTGCCGATGGCCAGGCAGCGCGCTGGTTGCAGCGGGTCGTAGGCGCGGTAGTGCTGCAAGTAGCGCGCATGCATGGGCGCCTGCAGGTCCTGCAGCAAGAAATCGCAGGCCTGCTGCCCGGCATCGATGCGGTAGAACGCCGCCAGCGACGCCGGTACCTGCTGGCTGAACGCCTGCAGGCAGTATCGGCCCAGGTTGTCGTGCAGGTTCAATAGCGGATCATCACGGACTTGAGCTCGGTGAAGTCGTCGATGAACGCCGAGCCGAACTCACGGCCGATGCCGGAGGCCTTGATGCCGCCAAAGGGCACCGCCGGGTCGAGCAGGGTGTGCATGTTCACCCATAGCGTGCCGGCCTGGATCTCCGGGATCAGGCGCATGGCCTTGCCCAGGTCGTTGCTCCACAGGCTGGCGGAAAGGCCGTAGGGCGTGGCGTTCATCAGGTGCAGCAGTTGCTCTTCGTCGTCATACGGCAGGAAGGTCGCCACCGGGCCGAAGGTTTCCTGGTTGAGCAGGGTGTCGGCGGCACTGTTGGCGAGGATCACCGTAGGCTCGACAAAGCAGCCCGGGCCGTCGCCGATACGCCCGCCGCGGATGATCTGGCTGCCTTCGGCGCGGGCGGTGGCGAACAGCTCGGCCAGCTTCAGCTGGTGTGGCTTGTTGGCGACTGGGCCGAATTGGGTGCTCTCATCCAATGGCGAGCCGATTTTCAGCTGCCCCAAACGGTGCGACAGCGCTTCGAGCATCGGCTCGATCCGCGAGCGATGGACAAAGAAGCGCTCGCCGGCAGCGCAGATCTGCCCGGAATGCAGGAAGCCCGCCTCGATGATGCCGTCCACCGCCTTGTCGATGCCGACATCGGGCAGGAACGCCACCGAGTTCTTGCCGCCCAGTTCCAGGGTTGCGCGGGTCAGCTTGGCGCCCATGGCCGCCTGGCCGACGGCGATGCCGGTAGGCACGGAGCCGGTGAACGACACCTTGTCGGTGCCCGGGTGCTCGACCAGCGCCTTGCCCACCAGGCCGCCGCCGGTCAGTACGTTGAGCGCGCCCGCTGGCAGGCCCGCATCGGTGGCCAGTTCAGCGATACGCAGCAAGGTCAGCGGGGTGAACTCGCTGGGCTTGAGCACGATGCTGCAGCCGGTGGTCAGGGCCGAGGCGAGCTTCCAGATGGCGATCATGGTGGCGAAGTTCCACGGCACGATCCCCACCACCACGCCGACCGGCTCGCGCAGGGTGAAGGCGCTGTAGCGCTCGCCAGCGAAAGAGGGCAGCGACGGGGTGATGGTCTGGCCGGTGATCTTGGTCGCCCAGCCGGCGTAGTAGCGCAAGAAGTGCGCGGCCTGTTCCACCTCGAAGGCCCGGGCGATGTTGATCAGCTTGCCCGATTGCAGGGTTTCCAGTTGGGCCAGCTCTTCGCGGTTGGCTTCGAGCAGGTCAGCCAGCTTGAACAGCACCGCGGCGCGGGCGGCGGGGCTGGTGCGCGACCAGGCGTTGAAGCCTTGGCGGGCAGAGTCGACGGCCTGCTCGACATCGGCCTGGCAGGCGTCGGCCACTTCGGCGATGGCCTCGCCATTGGCCGGGTTGACCACCTTGATCCTGGCGCTGGACTGGCTGGCGATGGCCTGGCCGTGGATGTACAGGCCGTGGTGGCGTGCGAGGAACGCAGTAACGCTGGGGAGGAGGGGGATTTCGCTCATGCTGTGGGCTCCGCAAGACAGTGTTCAATCGCGGGGCAAGCCCGCTCCCACACAGCTTGGATTGCAACCTGAGCAGATGGCGTGGGAGCGGGCTTGCCCCGCGATAGGGACGTATTCATATCCCGAGCCTAACGCCTGCGTACTCGGTGTTCTTGCCTACCCCTGCCACCCCCATGACCCTGCCTGCCAGCCACAAAGCCACCCCATGAAAAATACAATCCGAGGTGCGGAAGTTGCATTTTCCGCCGCACCCCAGGCTCCCATACTGACCCGGCATTCATCAGCGAGCCGCCACCATCAGGCAGCGCTCGCCAAGGTCCAATAACAATGAGCCAGACCATGAAAAAGCCAAACTCCCTGCTCGAAGACCTCAAGCCCCTGCTGCCGGCCATCGCCGCCCGCGCCGAACAGGCCGAGCGCGAGCGTACCGCGCCCGCCGAAAACATTGCCCTGCTCAAAGGCATCGGCCTGCACCAGGCCTTCCTGCCCAAGCCCTATGGTGGCCTGGAAATCAGCCTGCCGCAGTTCGCCGAATGCATCGCCGCCCTGGCCGGCGCCTGCGCCAGCACCGCCTGGGCCATGAGCCTGCTGTGCACCCACAGCCACCAACTGGCGATGTTCCCCAAGCAATTGCAGGACGAAGTCTGGGGCGACGACCCGCACGCCACCGCCAGCAGCAGCATCGCCCCGTTCGGCCGCACCGAAGAGGTCGAGGGCGGCGTGCTGTTCAGCGGCGAGATGGGCTGGAGCAGCGGCTGCGATCATGCCGAGTGGGCGATCATGGGCTTTCGCCGCGCCAACCCGCAGGGCGGCCAGGACTACTGCTTCGCTGTGCTGCCGCGCAGTGACTACCAGATCCGCGACGACTGGTTCGCCGCCGGCATGCGTGCCAGTGGCAGCCGCACCCTGGTGGTCGAGCGCGCCTTCGTGCCCGAGCACCGCATCCAGAGGGCCAAGGACATGATGGAGGGCACCTCGGCGGGCTTCGGCCTGTACCCGGATAGCGCGATCTACTTCAACCCGTACCGCCCGTACTTCGCCAGTGGCTTCTCCACCGTCAGCCTGGGCATCGCCGAGCGCATGCTCGAAGCCTTCAAGGACAAGACCCGCAACCGCGTGCGGGCCTACACCGGCGCAGCGGTCGGCGCGGCCACCCCGGCACTGATGCGCCTGGCCGAGTCGACTCACCAGGTCGCCGCGGCCCGCGCGCTGCTGGAGAAGAGCTGGGAGCAGATCGCCGATTTCAGCGCACGCCACCAATACCCGACCCGTACCGAGCTGGCCTACTGGCGCACCAACCAGGGCTATGCGGTAAAGCTGTGCATCCAGGCCGTGGACCGGCTGATGGAAGCCGCCGGTGGCGGCGCCTGGTTCGACAGCAGCGAGATGCAGCGGCTGTTCCGCGATGCGCACATGACCGGTGCCCATGCCTACACCGACTACGACGTCTGCGCGCAGATCCTCGGCCGGGAGCTGATGGGGCTGGAGCCGGATCCGGCGATGACCTGATCGACCGCGTCGCCCCCATCGCCGGCAAGCCGGCCCCCACAGGGTTGCGCTGTAGCCTGTGGGAGCTGGCTTGCCAGCGATGAGGCCCTCAGCCGAATAACAAGAACTGGAGCCTTTGCATGTCCACCCCCTTCGATACCCGTGCCTTCCGCCGCGCCCTGGGCAACTTCGCCACCGGCGTCACCGTGATCACCGCCGCCGACGCCTCCGGCAACAAGGTCGGCGTAACTGCCAACAGCTTCAACTCGGTGTCCCTCGACCCACCGCTGATTCTCTGGAGCATCGACAAACGCTCCAGCAGCCACGCCGTGTTCGACGCCGCCGAGCACTTCGCCGTCAACGTGCTGGCCGCTGACCAGATCGACCTGTCCAATACCTTCGCCCGCCCCAGTGACGACCGCTTTGCCGGTATCGACTACGAGACAGGCGAGGGCGGCGCGCCCTTGCTGGCCGACTGCGCGGCGCGCTTTCGCTGCCAGAAGTTCCAGCAGCTGGATGGCGGCGACCACTGGATCCTGGTCGGCAAGGTGCTGGCCTTCGACGACCTCGGCCGCTCGCCGCTGCTGTACCACCAGGGCGCCTATTCCATGGTTCTGCCGCACACGCGGATGACCCGCCGTACGGAAGGCGCGCCGGCCAGCAGCCACTTCCAGGGCCGTTTGCAGCACAACCTGTACTACCTGATGACCCAAGCCCTGCGCGCCTACCAGGCCAGCTACCAGCCGCGCCAGCTGGCCACCGGCCTGCGCACCAGCGAGGCACGCATGCTGATGGTGCTGGAACACGACGCTGGGCTGGCCCAGGCCGAACTGCTGGGCGAAGTGGCGATGCCCGAACGCGAGGTGAGCGAGGCCATCGCCAACCTGACCCGCAAGGGGCTGGTCACCGACGACAACGGCCGGGTGTGCCTGACCGAGGCCGGGCGTATCGAGACCGAAGGGCTGTGGAGCATTGCCAAGGCCCAGCAGGATCAGGTGTTCGGCCAGTTCAGCGAGGAACAGCTGCAGACCTTCAAGACCGTGCTCAAGGCGATCATCAGCCGCTGAACCCTGGCAGCCAAGGTCAAGCCAACGGCAGGCCGGCGCAAGACGGCGGCCGCCGACTTGGGTTGAACTCGCGCTTTTGTTCGATGGTTCAAGGGGGCGTGAATGCTGTTTCGCAATGAACGTTGGGTGGCCACGCTGGCCGAGGCGCTGACCCGCTTTGGCCGTGGCGAGATTGCCGAAAGCCTGGTGCAGGTGCGCCGCCACCCGCCCTTGTTGCAGGCCCTGCAAACGCTGGAGCAGCAGCGCCAAGGCCAGGCGCGGGAGCTGCAAGCGCAGGCACAAGAGCTGCAGTTGTTGGGCGAAACGCTGGCCAGCCAGCAACGGATGCACGCGCAGCAGCAAGCGGCACAGCAGCAGTTGCAGGGCGAATGCGCGCTGCTGCGTGAACAACTGGATCAACAGCTGCAGGCCAGCGAAGGGCACCAGCGCCAGGCGCATTTCTGGAGCCTGCTGCAAACCACCTTGACCGAGGGCACCTGGGATATCGAGGTCGCCCAGGGCGACGTGCACCATCCGCACAGCCGCATGCGCCTGTCCGATGCCTTTCGCGCGGTGATGGGCTACGGCCCTAAGGAGCTGGCCGATGGCTGGGATGCCCAGGTCGGCATTACCCACCCTGACGACCTGGCGCAGATCATGGCCATCTTCGAGCGCGAGATCCTGGGCGTGCATGCCAGCGGGGAATACGTGTTCGAGTACCGCATGCGCCACAAGCAGCGTGGCTACATCTGGTGCCGCGAACGCGGCCGTGCGGTGCGCGACCCACAGGGGGTGCTGGTACGCGTGCTGGGCGCTGTGCGCGATATCAGCGACGAGCGCAATGCCCAGGCCAGCCACCAGCAGTTGCAGGCGCACAACGAGGCCACCTATGCCCGGATCGCCACCGCCGTGGGGGTGATCCGCAGTATTGCCGAACAGACCAACCTGCTGGCCCTGAACGCGGCCATCGAGGCCGCCAGGGCCGGGGAGGTGGGGCGTGGCTTCTCGGTGGTGGCCGACGAAGTGAAGAAACTCGCCGAAAGCACCCGCCAGGCCACCCAGCAGATCCAGGCGATGTTGCAGGGCTGAACTGGCAGCCAGCAACAAGCAGGGCGGCAGGCAGTGGCAAGACCGCTGTGGCGGGGAAAGTCAAAGTGATCGCGCTAGAACAGCAACACGGTGTTGCCTGCATCGCTGGCAAGCCAGCTCCCACAGGTGTTTTGCATGACCTCTGTGGGAGCTGGCTTGCCGGCGATGCGGTCGTAAACCTTGCACCGCCGGATCGCCAGCACTTGCGGCGCGCCCGGCAAGCCGTCATCTTTCCCTCGTCCAGCCAGGGCCCACCCCATGACAATCAACAATAAGCTCACCGAGCACCTCAACCGCGGCAGCGTCGGCTTCCCCACCGCGCTGGCCAGCACCGTCGGCCTGATCATGGCCAGCCCCGTGATCCTCACCGCCACCATGGGCTTCGGCATCGGCGGCAGCGCCTTCGCCGTGGCCATGGTGATTGCGGCCGTGATGATGCTCGCGCAGTCGACCACCTTCGCCGAAGCGGCGGCGATCCTGCCGACCACCGGCTCCGTGTACGACTACATCAACTGCGGCCTGGGCCGCTTCTTCGCCATCACCGGCACCTTGTCGGCCTACCTGATCGTGCATGTATTCGCCGGCACCGCCGAGACCATCCTTTCGGGGGTGATGGCGCTGGTGAACTTCGAGCACCTCAATACCCTCGCCGAATCCGCCGGCGGCTCCTGGCTGCTGGGGGTGGGCTTCGTGCTGGCGTTCGGCGTGCTCAACGCCTTTGGCGTGAGCGCCTTCGGCCGCGCCGAGGTGGTGCTGACCTTCGGCATGTGGACCACCCTGATGGTGTTCGGCGTACTCGGCCTGCTGGCGGCGCCGGCGGTGCAGTTGGAAGGGCCGTTCGGCGTATCGATGGTCGGCACCGACCTGATGACCATCCTCTCGCTGGTGGGCATGGCCATGTTCATGTTCGTCGGCTGCGAGTTCGTCACCCCGCTGGCCCCGGAGCTGCGCCGTTCGGCCTGGGTGATGCCCAAGGCCATGGCCCTTGGCCTGTTCGGCGTGGCCAGCTGCATGTTCATCTACGGCGCGGCGATGAAGCGCCAGGTGGAGAACGTGCTGCTCGACGCCGCCAGCGGCGTGCACCTGCTGGACACACCCATGGCCATCCCGCGTTTCGCCGAGCAGGTGATGGGCGATATCGGCCCGGTGTGGCTGGGCATCGGCTTCCTGTTTGCCGGCGCGGCCACCATCAACACGCTGATGGCCGGGGTGCCGCGGATTCTCTATGGCATGGCCGTGGATGGGGCGCTGCCCAAGGTGTTCACCTACCTGCACCCGCGATTCAAGACGCCGCTGTTGTGCATCCTGGTGGTGGCGCTGATCCCGTGCCTGCACGCCTGGTACCTGGGCGGCAACACCGACAACATCCTGCACCTGGTGCTGGCCGCGGTGTGCGCCTGGAGCACGGCCTACCTGCTGGTGACGCTGTCGGTGGTGATCCTGCGCATTCGCCGCCCGGACCTGCCGCGCGCCTATCGCTCGCCGTTGTTCCCGCTGCCGCAGATTGTCTCCAGCATCGGCATCTTGCTGGGCATGTGGTTCATCACCCCGCCGGGCATGAACCCCGCCGATGTGTATGTGCCGTTTGCCGTGATGTTGGGCGCTACGGCGGCCTACGCGCTGTTCTGGACCCTCTGCGTGCAGAAGGTCAACCCGTTCCAGCCGGCGCGGGTCGAGGATGTGCTGGAGAAAGAGTTTGGCGCCGAACCCGGCCACTTCCACAGCGAGCAGGTGCAGCATGTCGGCAAGCTGGCTTGAACGCCTGACCGGCCCCCGCGCCCCGGCCGGCTACCGGCCGGGGGCGACCCTGGCGCGGCTGCAGCGCAACCTCGGTTTGACGGAGTTGCAATCCGGGGCAGCTCTGCTCACCTTTACCTACCGGCAGGATGGCCCGGTGGTCGAGGTGCGTGAACGCACCGAAAGCCATCTGCTGATGCACCTGGTGATGTGCGAGTTCCGCCTAAGTGTGCCTGCCTCGGGGCAGGGCACGGTGCAGCTGGACATGCATCACCGCGGGGCATTGCGCCGCACTGGCCTGGCCTGTCGGCAGCGGGGTGGTGACAAATCGTTGTTCGACCTGCTGCAGGCACGTATCGGCGGCGACACTGCCTTGCAGGCAGCACTGATGCCGTTGGACTTCAAGCGCCTGAGCATTGGCTGCGCGGGTGGCCAGTGGCAGGTCACCCTGGAGCATATGGGGGCCAGTGAAGTGGTCAACCGGGTGCCCGCATTCCGCCGCTATATCCCGCTCAGCGCTGATCAGCGTGGGCATCTCTGGCAGGCCTTCGAGGCGCTGCAGCGTATCTTGCGCGAGCTCTGAAATCGGGGGCCGCTTTGCGGCCCTTTCGCGGCACGAGGCCGTTCCTACAGGCGATCGCATACCCCTGTAGGAGCGGCCTTGTGCCGCGATAGGGCTGCAAAGCAGCCCCAGCATTCTCAACCCATGCGCAACCCCAGACCCCCTTGGCATAAAACCTGCTCTCTACACCGGCCAACAGATGACAGTTGTGCGTCAATGGATAACATGTTAACAATTGACCCATAACAACAATGCCCGCGTGTGGAGGTTGCCATGCCCCAGCCCGTTTCCCACTGCAGCACCCAGCCCGAAACCGACGGCCTGGACCGTTGGACCGCCGCCATGCAGCAGGTGTGCGGCCGTTTCCAGACCGAACTTGCGTTCAACCGAGCGCTGTTCATCGGCGAAATCGCCACCTTCAATCGCGCAGGGCTGGCCCTGGCCAACCTGCGCACCAATGCCGGCAATATCCGCCGCTTCGGCGACAACCCCGACCGTGACGACGACCAGCACTGTTTTCTGGTCAGCCAACGCATGGGCTATTCGCGGATCACCCAGGGCGGTGTGAGCTTGCAGTTGTCACCCGGCGATCTGCTGTTGATGGACTCGGTCGGCCCGTGCGAGATCACGCCGTTCGGGCTGATCGAGCACGTCTCGCTGTCACTGTCCCGCGCGCAGGTGCGCAAGCACGTGACCGGGCAAGGCGCCGCCTTCGGCAAGATCTCCTCGACCAACGCTTGCGGGCGCATGCTGCATTTGCTGATGGACCAGCTGTGCCGCGAAGAGGAAGACGCAGGCGGTGCGCAAGGCGACGCCCTGCAGTCGGCGTTCATTTCCCTGCTGGAGCCCGGTTTCGAGCGTGGCGAGCACAATGCCGCCGCGCTGGGCGGCGTGGGTGGCAGCAACCTGCGCGGTTATGTGCAGAAAGTCATCGACGAGTCGCTGGGCCAGCCCGGCCTGACGCCGGCCAACCTGGCCGAGCGCCTGAGCATTTCGGTGCGGCATCTGTACCGGGTGTTCGAGGAGGAGGGCGACAGTGTCTGCCGCTATATCCAGCGTTCACGGCTCAAGCGTAGTGCCGATGACCTGTCCAACCCGTTCCTCAAGCGCGAGTCGATCACCTCGATCGCGTTCAAGTGGGGGTTCACCGATTCGGCGCATTTCAGCAGGGCGTTCAAGAAGCAGTTCGAGCAGTCGCCGAAGGACTTCCGGGCGATGGCCCTG
>NZ_JBOBDM010000100.1:0-12501 GCF_050586605.1 Pseudomonas sp. ES1
GCGCAGGCGAGCTCAACTTTTTTCACCAGGACGGTGAGGTATCCGTTCGCGACATCCGTGTAGTGAGTGGAAGTGCGATTCATTCGCAAAAGATCATCCCTCTCACAGGTCAGCGTCCATGAAGTTCACCCCGCGTTGCGTCCCGCTCTGGTTCGGCCTCAGCACCTTGTCGGTGCTGGCCATGGTCCCTCAGGCGATGGCCGAGCAGCAGAGCCAGGCTTATGCCTTCGCCCAGCCGAGCCAGCCGCTGGCCCAGGCGCTCAACGCCTTCAGCCGCACCACCGGGCAGAGCGTGGTCTACACCCTGGCGCTGCCCGATCTGCAGGCGCCGGCCTTGCACGGCACGTTCAGCGCCGAGCAGGCCCTGCAGCAACTGCTGGGCAGCTCCGGCCTGGCTTGGCGCCGCGTCGATGGCCGCACGCTGACCCTCGAACCGGCCGACACCTCAGGGGCCGTGAACCTGCAAGCCACCACCGTTACCTCCCAGGCCGACGACTACAGCTACCAGCCCCCGGCCAGCGCCTCGATCATGCGCGGCCAGGGCCCGACCCAGGACATCCCCCAGGCGATCAACGTGGTGCCCGCGCAAGTGATCCGCGACCAGGCGCCGCGCAACCTCGACGATGCGCTGTACAACGTCAGCGGCATCACCCAGGGCAACAACTTCGGCGGCACCGCCGACACCGTGATGAAGCGCGGCTTCGGCGACAACCGCGACGGCTCGATCATGCGCGACGGCATGCCCATCGTGCAGGGCCGCGCCCTCAACGCCAGCACCGAGCGGGTCGAGGTGCTCAAGGGCCCCGCTTCGCTGCTGTACGGCATCCAGGACCCGGGCGGGGTGATCAACGTGGTCAGCAAGCGCCCGCAGCTTGAGCAGTACAACGCCGTCACCCTGCGCGGCTCCAGCTACGGCAGTGGCAAGAACGGCAGCGGCGGCGGCCTGGACAGCACCGGCGCGCTGGGCGACAGCAACTTCGCCTATCGGCTGATCGTCGACCATGAAGACGAAGACTACTGGCGCAATTTCGGCGTGCACCGCGAGTCGCTGGTGGCGCCGTCGTTCGCCTGGCTGGGCGAAGCCACCCAGGTGGTGCTGGCCTACGAGCACCGTGAGTTCAGCTACCCGTTCGACCGCGGCACCGCCTTCGGCAGTGACGGGCACCCGCTGAACATTCCCGCCAGCCGCCGTCTCGACGAGCCGTTCAACGATATGGAAGGTCGCTCCGACCTGTACCGCCTGGAGGTCGATCACCAGCTGAGCGACGACTGGAAAGCGCACTTCGGCTACAGCTTCAACCGCGAAACCTACGATGCCAGCCAGGTCCGTGTGACTGGGGTGAACGAGGCAAAAGGCACGCTGACGCGCAGCATCGACGGCACCCAGGGCGCCATGAGCCGCGACCAGTTCGCCACCTTCAGCCTTAACGGCAACGTCGAGCTGGCCGGCCAGCGCCACGACCTGCTGGTCGGTGTTGATCACGAAGACCGCAAGATCTACCGCGCCGACCTGATCCGCCAGAACAGCCGTTCGACCTTCAGCTACCTCAACCCGGTCTATGGCCGCGAAGTGGAAGGCACCAGCGTGCGCGCCAGCGACAGCGACCAGACCGACGAACTGCGCAGCGATTCGCTGTTCCTGCAGGATGCCTGGCACCTGGACGATCACTGGATCCTGGTGGCCGGCGGGCGCTTCCAGCAGTTCGACCAGTACGCCGGCCGTGGCCGCCCGTTCAACGTCAACACCGACAACAGCGGCCAGACCTGGGTGCCCCATGCGGGCCTGGTGTACAAGCTCGACGAGCAACTGTCGTTCTATGGCAGCTACAGCGAGTCGTTCAAACCCAACTCGACCATCGCGCCGCTGAGCATCGGCGGTGGCCAGACCCTCACCCTCGACTCAGGCATCGAGCCGGAGCAAGGCAAGTCGTGGGAACTGGGCGCCAAGCTGGATATCCCGGGCCGGTTGACCGGCACCCTGGCGCTGTTCGATATCAACAAGCGCAATGTGCTGGTGGCCGACGGCGACACTCAGCCCGGTACGATCATCTACAGCAATGCCGGTGAAGTGCGTTCCCGCGGCGTCGAACTCGACCTGACCGGCCAGCTCAGCGAGCGCTGGAGCCTGATCGGCGCCTACGCCTTCACCGATGCCGAAGTGACCAAGGACCCGGACCTCAAAGGCAATCGCCTGCAGAACGTCGCGCGCCACAGTGGTTCGCTGTCGGCGGTGTATGACTACGGCAGCCTGCTTGGCGGCGACCGCCTGCGTGTAGGGGCGGGCGCCCGCTATGTGGGGGAGCGCGCCGGCAATGCGACCAATGACTTCGACCTGCCGGCGTATACCGTGGCCGATGCCTTTGCCAGCTACGAGACCAAGCTCGACGAGCACAAGGTTCTACTGCAACTGAACGTGAAGAACCTGTTCGACAAGGTGTATTACAGCTCGGCGGTGAACCGTTACTTCGTCGCGGTGGGGGATGCGCGGCAGGTGAGCCTGTCGAGTACGTTCGAGTTCTAAAAACGGGGACCGCTTTGCGGTCCATCGCTGGCAAGCCAGCTCCCACACGGGCCCTGTGGGAGCTGGCTTGCCAGCGATGAGGGCCCACGGTCAGCTGTTGAAGGCTGCCCGATACTCCCCTGGCGTCGCCCCCAACGCCTGCCTGAACCGGTTGCTGAAATGGCTGGCACTGGCAAACCCGCACAGCAACGCCACCTGCCCCAGCGGTAGTTGCCCCAGGCGCAACAGCTCGCACGCCCGGTGCAGGCGCCGGGCCAGCAGGTACTGATGCGGCGGCAAACCGAAGCTCGCCCGGAACATCCGCGCAAAGTGGTATTCGGACAGGTTGCAGCGCAGCGCCAGCTCACCCAGGGTCAGCGGCTGGTCGAGGTTGGCCTCGATGTACTCGACCAACTGCCGGCGCTGGTGCGGCGCCAGCCCGCCCTTGAGTTTCAGCCCCTGGCGCAGCCCCGCCTGATGCAGGACGGCATGGTCGATGATGGCGTGCCCCAGGCTGCTGGCCAGCAGCCGTTCGCCGGGCTCGGCCCAGTCCAGCTGGATCAGCTGGCGAAAGCGCGCGGCCTGCACAGGGTCTTCAAGAAAGGTCGCCTCGCGCAGTTGCATCTCCCGTGGCTCACGGTCGAGCAGGCGGGTGCAGCCCAGGGCGAACTGCGCCTCGCTGATGTACAGGTGGGCCAGGCGGATCGAGCCGTTGACCACCCAGTTCGACTCGTGGCCGGCGGGCATGATGCACAGCTTGCCAGGCGACCCCTTGTCCGACGGGCGCTGGCGGCGGAAGGTGCCGGTACCGTCGGCGATGTAGCAGGACAGGGTGTGGTGGCTGGGGGCCTGGTAGTCGCGGGCATCGTCACGGTTGCTCCACAACGCCGCCGCCAGCCCGTCGCCCAGGTGCGCGCTCAGCTCCAGGCGGGCGTGGGGGGAGGCGTGCATGGCGTTGAAGACTTGCAGGTGATCGAGTGCGGGCATGGGCGGGTCCTCTGGTGGCCATCGTACTGCGATGGCGAGGGGCTGGCAGCTACCTGTCGAGGAAAAGCGCAAGTTTGTGCAAGCGCAGAGCAGGTCCCCGGTGAAGACTGGAAGGCCTGGCGAGGGCTGCGCCCTCGATTCGCGGGTAAACCCGCTCCCACAGGATCAGCGCCAGCCTTGCCAGCGACGCCATTCCTGTGGGAGCGGGTTCACCCGCGAAGAGCCAGGCACCGATTCTGAGAGGCCCGAGGAACCGTCGCCATGAACCTGTCGCTCTACCTGCTTACCGTCCTGATCTGGGGCACCACCTGGATCGCCCTGAAACTGCAACTGGGCGTGGTCGCCATCCCGGTGTCGATCGTCTACCGCTTCGCCCTGGCCGGGTTGATCCTGTTCGCCATCCTGCTGCTTACCCGGCGCCTGCAACCGATGGACAGGCGCGGCCATCTGGTGTGCCTGGCCCAGGGTTTGTGCTTGTTCTGCGTCAACTTCATGTGCTTCCTCACCGCCAGCCAGTGGATCGCCAGCGGCCTGATCGCCGTGGTGTTTTCCACCGCCACCCTGTGGAATGCCCTCAATGCGCGGATCTTCTTCGGCCAGAAGGTTGCCGCCAACGTGCTCGGCGGCGGGGCCATGGGCCTGCTCGGCCTGGGGCTGCTGTTCTGGCCGGAGCTTTCGCACCACGCCGCCAGCCGCGAAACCCTCTACGGCCTGGGCCTGGCGCTGCTCGGCACCTTGTGTTTCTCGGCCGGCAACATGCTCTCCAGCGTGCAGCAGCGGGCCGGGCTCAAGCCCATGACCACCAATGCCTGGGGCATGCTCTACGGCGCGTCGATGCTGGCGGTGTACTGCCTGGTCAGCGGCATCCCGTTCCAGATGGAATGGAACACGCGCTATATCGGTTCGCTGCTGTACCTGGTGATCCCGGGCTCGGTGATCGGCTTCACCGCCTACCTCACCCTGGTCGGGCGCATGGGGCCGGAGCGCGCGGCCTACTGCACGGTACTGTTCCCGCTGGTGGCGCTGAATGTGTCGGCGTTCGCCGAAGGCTACCAGTGGACGGCGCCGGCGCTGCTGGGGCTGGTGGTGGTGATGGCGGGGAACGTGCTGGTGTTTCGCAAGCCGAAAGTGAAGCCGGTCGAAGGCGTACTGGCAGTGAAATGAGGGTTGGCCCTATCGCTGGCAAGCCAGCTCCCACAGCGATCACTGTGACCTTGTGGGAGCCGGCTTGCCGGCGATAGGGCCAGCCCGGTCAGTAAGCGACTATCAGCCTTTCCACACCTGCGGATTCACCAGATCCCGTGGCCGCTCACCCAGCAGCGCCGCGCGCAGGTTGTCGATCGCCCGGTTGGCCATGGCCTCGCGGGTTTCGGCGGTGGCCGAGCCGACGTGGGGCAGGGTCAGGGCGTTGGGCAGCTTGAACAGCGGCGAGTCGGCCAGCGGCTCTTTCTCGTACACATCCAGCCCGGCGCCACGGATGGTGCCGGTTTGCAGCGCCTCGATCAGCGCCGCCTCATCCACCACCGGCCCGCGCGCGATGTTGATCAGGAACGCGCTGGGCTTCATCAGCTGCAATTCCCGTGCGCCGATCAACTTGCGGGTGGCCTCGGACAGCGGCACCACGATACAGACGAAGTCGGCCTCGGCCAGCAGCTCATCCAGGCTGCGCAACTGCGCGCCGAGCTCCTGCTCCAGCGCCGCCTTGCGGCTGTTGCCGGCGTATAGCACCTGCATGTTGAAACCGAAGCGGCCACGGCGGGCGATGGCCGCGCCGATGTTGCCCATGCCGACGATCCCCAGGGTCTTGCCATGCACGTCGCTGCCGAAGTGCGCCGGGCCCACGGTGGCCTGCCACTGGCCGGCCTTGGTCCAGGCATCGAGCTCGGCGGTACGGCGGGCGCAGCCCATGATCAGCGAGAAGCCCAAGTCGGCGGTGCTTTCGGTGAGCACGTCGGGGGTGTTGGTCAGGGCGATGCCGCGCTCGTTGAGGTAGGCCAGGTCGTAGTTGTCGTAGCCGACCGAGACGCTCGATACCACCTCAAGCTTGCCCGCGCCTTCGAGCTGCGCGCGGCCCAGCTTGCGGCCCACGCCGATCAGGCCGTGGGCCTCGGGCAGGGCTTCGTTGAACTGGGCGGCGATGTCGCCCAGTTTCGGGTTGGGCAGGATCACGTTGAAGTCTTGCTGCAGGCGCTCGGCCATGGCGGGGGTGATGCGGCTGAAGGCCAGGACGGTCTTTTTCATCGGGCTTCTCTGCAAGGCGGGAGATGGGGAGTCAGGCAGGAAAGGAGGGCAAAGCCCTCCCATGGGCTGTCTGCCAAACGCTGAAATCAATGGTTAGCAACCTACCATTGTCCCCACCCGCAATGCAGCAGCTTTTTCAGTTGGCGATCAGCACCTGGTGGGTCTTCAGGTCTGCCTCATGGGCCGCCAGGATCTCCGGCAACGAGTTACGCAGGTACTCGACCCAGGTCTTGATCTTGGCATCCAGGTACTGGCGCGACGGGTAGATCGCGTACAGGTTGAGCTCCTGCAGGCGGTAGTCGGGCATGATCCGCACGATGCTGCCGTCACGCAGGGCATCGATGGCCGAATAGATCGGCAGCACGCCAACCCCCATGCTGCTGCGGATCGCGGTCTTCATCGCATCGGCCGAGTTCACCTGGAACGGCGAGGTGGTGATGTTGACCAGCTCCTGGCCTTCGGGGCCGTCGAACAGCCACTTCTCCAGCGGGATCACCGGGCTGACCATGCGCAGGCACGAATGCTTGAGCAGGTCGGCCGGCTTGTGCGCGGTGCCGTGGCGTGCCACGTATTCGGGCGAGGCGCAGACGATGCTGTAGGTGATGCCCAGGCGCTGCGAGACGAAGCCCGAGTCCGGCAGCTCGGTGGCCAGCACGATGGACACGTCGTAGCCCTCGTCGAGCAAGTCGGGCACACGGTTGGCCATGGTCAGGTCGAAGGTCACGTCCGGGTGCGACTCGCGGTAACGGGCGATGGCATCGACCACGAAGTGCTGGCCCACGCCGGTCATCGAATGCACCTTCAGCTGCCCGGCAGGGCGGGCGTGGGCATCGCTGGCTTCGGCTTCGGCCTCCTCGACGTAACTGAGGATCTGTTCGCAGCGCATCAGGTAGCGCTTGCCTGCTTCGGTCAGCGCGATGCGCCGGGTGGTGCGGTTGAGCAGGCGGGTTTGCAGATGGGCTTCCAGGTTGGAGACCGCGCGCGAGACGTTCGCGGTGGTCGTATCAAGCTGCACGGCGGCGGCAGTGAAACTGCCGAGCTGGGCCACACAACTGAAAGCACGCATGTTTTGCAGGGTGTCCATGGGTCACTCTCGGGTTAGAGGACAAAATTGTGACATGAAGTAACGTGAATGCACGTTCGACCAAAGCCGGATTATCGCTGTTTTGGTAACAAAGATTCGCAGGAATATGCGCTTATCGCCAATGAAAGCCACCCCTAGAATGGCCCAGCCCCTCCACCTCTTCCTCGGGAAATCGCAGCTGTGCCGCGTCGCCACATCGGAGCGCTCCGAGCGCTCAGTGCCTGTGCCCTTAGCTTGTCCTTGAGCGGCTGTATCGGAACCTGGGGCATTGCCCCGCAAAGCAAGACAATCCAAGCCAACCAACTGACCACCGACGCCGCCATTGGCGAGGCGGCGCGTGATGCCCATTGGCCGGCCCAGCAGTGGTGGCGCGCCTATGGCGACCCACAGTTGAACGCCTGGGTAGCGCTGGCCCTGCAGGGCAGCCCGAGCATGGCCATGGCCGCTGCACGGGTGCGTGAAGCCAAGGCCATGGCCGGCGTGGTCGAGTCGGCCGAGCAGTTCCAGGCCAACGGCCAGGCCTCGCTCAAGCGCCACAATTGGCCCGAGGATCAGTTCTACGGCCCCGGCGCGCTGTCTGGTGCCAACACCTGGGACAACAACGCCGCCATCGGTTTCAGCTACGCGCTGGACCTGTGGGGCCGTGAACGCAATGCCAGCGAGCAGGCCGTGGACCAGGCCCACATGAGCGTCGCCGAGGCGCGCCAGGCCCAGCTGGAGCTGGAAAACAACGTGGTGCGCAGCTACATCCAGCTCAGCCTGCAGTTTGCCCGGCGCGATATCGTCCAGGCCGAGCTGGCCCAGCAGGAGCAGATCGTCGCCCTGGCCAAGCGCCGCCTCGACGGTGGCATCGGCACCCATTTCGAGGTCAGCCAGGCCGAAGCGCCGCTGCCCGAGACCCATCGCCAGATCGACAGCCTCAACGAAGCAATCGCCCTGACCCGCAATCAGCTGGCGGCCCTGGCCGGCAAGGGCCCAGGGGAGGGCGGCAAACTGCAGCGGCCAAGCCTGACCCTCGGCGCGCCGCTCAAGCTGCCGTCGAACCTGCCCGCCGAACTGGTCGGCCAGCGCCCCGACGTGGTCGCCAGCCGCTGGCAGGTCGCCGCCCAGGCGCGCGGCATCGATGTGGCCCATGCCGGCTTCTTCCCCAATGTCGACCTGGTGGGCAGCCTCGGCTTCATGGCCACCGGCGGCGGCCCGCTGGAATTCCTCACCGGGCGCAAGTTCAACTACAACGTCGGGCCGGCGATCAGCTTGCCGATCTTCGACGGTGGCCGCCTGCGTTCGCAGCTGGGCGTGGCTTCGGCCGGCTATGACGTGGCCGTGGCGCGCTACAACCAGACGGTGATCGGCGCGCTGAAGAATATCTCCGACCAGCTGATCCGCCGCGAATCGATGCACGAGCAGGCGCACTTCGCCGCCGAGTCCGTGGCTGCCGCGCAGAAGACCTACGACATCGCCACCGTGGCCTTCCAACGCGGCCTCACCGACTACCTCAACGTGCTCAACGCCCAGACCCTGCTGTTCCGCCAGCAACAGGTGCAACAGCAAGTGCAGGCCGCGCGCCTGATCGCCCATGCCGAACTGGTCACCGCCCTGGGCGGCGGCCTGGAAGCTGGCAAGGACGTGCCGGATGAACAGCGCCAGGCCGCACCGAAGACCCCGGCCGCCCTGACGGTGGTCGACAAACTCCTCGACCACGCGGACCACGCCCAATGAGCGCACTGAGCTTGCCCCTGCGCTGGCTGCAGAGCCTGGAATGGCGCCGGGGCTTCTTCGCCTGGGCGCGCACCGACGGCGTCACCTGGGTGTACATCTTCAAAGTCCTGGCCGCGGCCTTCATCACCCTGTGGCTGGCCATGCGCCTGGAGCTGCCGCAGCCGCGCACGGCGATGATCACCGTGTTCATCGTCATGCAGCCGCAAAGCGGCCATGTGTTCGCCAAGAGCTTCTACCGGGTGCTCGGCACCCTGGCCGGCTCGGCGATGATGGTTGCGCTGATCGCGATCTTCCCGCAGAACACCGAGCTGTTCCTGCCCAGCCTGGCCCTGTGGGTGGGCCTGTGCTCGGCCGGTGCCATGCGCTACCGCACCTTCCGCGCCTACGGCTTCGTGCTGGCCGGCTACACCGCGGCGATGATCGGCCTGCCGGTGCTGGAGCACCCCGACCAGGCGTTCATGGCCGCGGTGTGGCGGGTGCTGGAAATCGCCTTGGGCATCCTGGTGTCGACCTTCGTCAGCGCCGCGATCCTGCCGCAGTCGGCCAGCGCCGCCATGCGCAACGCCCTGTACCAGCGCTTCGGCACTTTCGCCGGGGTGGTGGTGGAAGCGCTGCGCGGCGACAGCCAGCGCGACCGCTACGAGACCAGCAACGTACGCTTCGTCGCCGAGGCGGTGGGGCTTGAGAGCCTGCGCAACGTCACCGCCTTCGAAGACCCGCACATGCGCCGCCGCTCTGGCCGGCTGGTCCGCATGAACAGCGAGTTCATGGCCATCACCACCCGCTTCAACGCCCTGCACCGGCTGCTGGAGCGCCTGCGCGCCCGTGGCCCACTGCAGATCGTCGGCGCCATCGAGCCGGGCCTTGAGACGCTGGCCGAGCTGTTGCAACCCTATGTGGGGCGTGCGCTGACCGATGCCGATGCGCTGCGCCTGGCGCTTGAACTGGGCACTTATAAAGAAGGCCTGCAAGCCCAGGTCCGTGGGCTGCGGGCGGACTACCTGGAAACCAACCCCAGCGAGTCCGACCTGCTCGATTTCCACACGGCCTTCGAGCTGCTCTACCGCTTCGTCGACGAGATGTACAGCTACGCCGAGACCCACGCCTCGCTGGCCGTGCATAGCCACGAGCGTGAGCAATGGGACGAGCCTTACGTGGCCCAGACCAGCTGGCTGGTGTCGGCGGCCGCTGGCGTGCGCGCCTCGGCGGTGCTGTTGCTGCTGGGCAGCTACTGGCTGCTCAGCGACTGGCCCAGCGGCGCCATGATGACCCTGATCGCCACCGTCACCGTGGGCCTGTCGGCGGCCTCGCCTAACCCCAAGCGCATGTCGTTCCAGATGGCCTGCGGCACGGCGATCGGCGCCTTCATCGGCTTCTTCGAAACCTTCTTCGTGTTCCCCTGGATCGACGGCTTCCCCTTGCTGTGCATGGTGCTGGCGCCGGTGTTCGTGCTCGGTGCGTTCCTCGCCTCACGCCCGGCCTACGCCGGCTATGGCCTGGGCTTGCTGGTGTTCTTCGCCATCGGCTCGGTGCCCAACAACCTCACTGTCTACAACCCCTACACCTTCATCAACGACTACATCGGCATGGTCATCGGCATGTTCGTCTGCGCCGCGGCCGGGGCGATCATCCTGCCGCCCAACAGCCGCTGGCTGTGGAGCCGCCTGGAGCAGGAGCTGCGCGAGCAGGTGCTGTTCGCCATCAGTGGGCGCCTGCGCGGCCTGGGCTCGGCCTTCGAAAGCCGCACCCGCGACCTGCTGCACCAGGCCTATGGCCTGGCCGCCGGCAAGCCGCAGGTGCAAAGCCAACTGATGGGCTGGATGTTCACGGTGCTGGAGATCGGCCACGCCGTCATCGAACTGCGCAAGGAGCAGGCCCGCGCGCCGGTGCATCCGGCCTATGCCGAGTCGCAGCCCTGGCGCCAGGCCATCCGCGTCATGGGCCGGGCGTTGGCGCGGCTGTTCCTGCAGCCCAGCGCCAGCAACCACGAACGCGCCCTGGTGGCAGTGGACCATGCCATCAGCCGGGTGCAGGCCACCGACGAACCCTTCGCCCGGCACTTCGACACCTCGGTGCTGCGCCGGGCGCAGAGCTACCTGCACTTCATCCGAACCTCCCTGCTCGACCCACAGTCGCCGTTGGCCCCGGCGAAAGGATTGCACGATGCCCCGTGAGATCGCCTTCCATGGCGTGTACATGCCCACCATGACCTTGATGTTCCTGTTCGCCCTGGGCCTGGCCTGGGGGCTCGACCGGTTCATTGCCAGCCATGACGGCTATCGCTTCTTCTGGCACCCGGCGCTGCTGCGCCTTTCCCTGTTCGTCTGCCTGTTCGGCGCCCTGGCGCTGTCGCTCTACTGGTGAGAAACCTTCGATGAAAAAGTTCTTCAGCCTGATCGCCACCCTGCTGGTGCTGACCGCTGCCGTGGTGATCGGCCGCCAGTTGTGGCTGCACTACATGACCACGCCCTGGACCCGCGACGGCCGGGTGCGCGCCGACATCATCAACGTCGCCGCCGACGCGCCGGGCTATGTGGTGGACGTACCGGTCAAGGACAACCAGCGGGTGAAGAAGGGCGATGTGCTGATCCGCATCGACCCCGAGCACTACCAGCTGGCGGTGGACCAGGCCAAGGCGCTGGTCGCTTCGCGCAAGGCCACCTGGGAAATGCGCAAGGTCAACGCCAAGCGCCGTGCCGACATGGACAACCTGGTGATCTCCAAGGAGAACCGCGACGACGCCAGCAACATCGCCAACTCCGCACTGGCCGACTACCAGCAGGCCCAGGCCCAGCTGGCGGCGGCCGAGCTCAACCTCAAGCGTACGCAGATCGTCGCCACCGTCGACGGCTACGTGACCAACCTGAATATCCACAAGGGCGACTACGCCCGCACCGGCGAGGCGGTGATGGCGGTTGTGGATGAAAACTCGTTCTGGGTGTACGGCTTCTTCGAGGAGACCAAATTGCCCCATGTGAAGGTGGGCGACGTGGCCGAGTTGCAGATGATGAGCGGCGAGCGCCTCAGCGGGCATGTGGAGAGCATCGCCCGGGGTATCTACGACCGCGACAACCCGCAGAGCCGCGAGTTGATCGCCGATGTGAACCCTACGTTCAACTGGGTAAGGCTGGCGCAGCGGGTGCCGGTGCGGATTCATATCGATGAGGTGCCGGAGGGGTACCTGCTGGCGGCGGGGACGACTTGTACGGTGGTGGTCAAGCCGAGCGAGTGATTGTCTGTAACGGCCTCATTACCGGTAAGTACATCTTCCGTTGATTCAGCGGGGACCTGTGGGAGCGGCGGTTCGCCGCTGCGATTTACCCGCGAAGCTGGCAACGCTGTGCATGGCACCGGCTTAGCCGGTGTTCGCGGGTAAACCCGCTCCCACAGGATCCGCTCAAGCCTGGCTGCTGGCGGCTTTCAGACCAATTTACCGCTAACCGCTGTCGTTACGCCTACCAACACCGGCACCTGTACCCGGTCGATCACCTTGGCGCTGATCGACGGATCCAGCAGTCGCCCCAGCCGCGACAGATGCCGGTGCCCCATGATGATCAGCTCGCACTCCAACTCCCGGGCCTTGGCGACGATGACGTCCTCCGGCTGGCCGGCGACCATGCAGCCCAGGCTGTCGAAGCCGGCTTCGCGCAGGGCCTTCACGGCGTTGCCGACGGCATGTTCAGCCATCTGCTGCTCGTCGCAGGCGGCAGGATATTCCTCCAGCTCTTGCTCGGTGTAGGCCGTGCGCTGCTCGTGCACGGCGAAGGTCGCGTCGATGGCCAGCAGCACGTGCAGGGTGTGTTCGCCCGGGCGGCAGTAGCGGCGGGCGAGGTCGAGCAGGGCATGGCTGGCGGGGGACGCGTCGATGGCGATCAGGACCGGGTGGGGCATGGGCAATCCTTTGGAGTATGGATGGCAGTGCTGGCCTCATCGCCAGCAAAACAGGTCCCCCAAGGGGAGGTAATGCCTG
>NZ_JBOBDM010000101.1:0-11292 GCF_050586605.1 Pseudomonas sp. ES1
GCAAGCCCGCTCCCACGCAGCGGGCTTGCCCCGCGATGGCTGTTAAGCAGCATCGTTCACCGACGCCACCTTTGCGGTGGCCTCCTAGCAGGGACCCAATTACCCACCCCAGGCACAGGAGCAAAGCAATGACTACCTCACCTGACGACAAACGCCCACAGCCAGACCCGGCCGAAGACAACGCCTTCTTCCCCTCGCCGTATTCCCTCAGCCAGTTCACGTCAAGCAAGTCCGACCTCAGCGGCGCCGACTACCCGGCCCCTTATAAAGGCGGGCGCTGGAAAATCCTGCTGATCGGTGCCGATGAGCGCTACCTGCTCACCGACAACGGCACGCTGTTCTCCACCGGTAACCACCCGGTGGAAACCCTGCTGCCCATGTATCACCTGGACAAGGCCGGCTTCGCCTTCGACGTGGCCACCCTGTCGGGCAACCCGGTCAAGTTCGAATACTGGGCCATGCCCGGTGAAGACCAAGAGGTGCTGGGCCTGTTCGATCGCTACCGCAAGGCGTTCAAGCAGCCACGCAAGCTGGCCGAGGTACTCGAGGGCTCGCTGGCCGACTACATCGGTGTGTTCATCCCCGGTGGCCACGGCGCGCTGATCGGCCTGCCGCACAGCAAGGAAGTCGGGCAAGTGCTGCAATGGGCCGCCGATAACGACAAATTCGTCATCAGCCTGTGCCACGGCCCGGCCGCGTTGCTGGCCGCCGGGCACCTCTACAAGGGCTACAAGATGTGTGCCTTCCCCGATGACCTGGATGCCAAGACCCCGGACATCGGCTACATGCCCGGCCACCTGACCTGGAAGTTCGGCGAGCGCCTCAAGGCCTGTGGCGTGGAAATCATCAACGACGGTATTTCTGGCGCCGTTCACCAGGACCGCAAGCTGCTCACCGGCGACAGCCCGCTGGCGGGCAATGCGCTGGGCAAGCTGGCCGCCGCGGCGCTGCTCAAGGCCGCCAGCGGCGGGTGATCGGCACGCTTGTCACCAAAGTGGCGCCCTGGGCGGCTTAGCCCTCGTGCGCCACGCTCAACACCACCTTGCCGATATGCCGGCCCGACTCCATCAACTCATGGGCCTGGCTGGCCGCCGCCAGCGGCAAGGTGGCATGGATCAGCGGCTTGACCGCGCCACTGTGCACGTGGCGCCAGGCCTGAGCCTGCAGCTCGGCGAGAATCGCCGCCTTGTCGTCGGCACTGCGCGCGCGCAGGGTCGAGCCGATATGGGTCAGGCGCTTGGTCAGCATGGGGAACAGGTTCACCTCGCTGGCCGGCCCTTTGATCACGCCGATCTGCACGATGCGCCCGTCCATGGCGGCGGCCTGGAAGTTCCGCGCCACGTAGTCGCCGGCAATGATATCGACGATCACATCCACGCCCTTGCCCTCGGTGTGCAGCATCACCTGCTCGACGAAGTCTTCGCGGGTGTAGTCGATGGCCACATCGGCGCCCAGTTCAAGGCTGGCGGCCTGCTGGGCAGCGTCCTTGACCGTGGTGAAGATCTGCGTTGCGCCAAAGGCCTTGGCCAGTTGGGTGGCGGTGGTGCCGATGCCCGAGGCGCCGCCATGGATCAGGATGCTGTCACCGGCCTTGAAACCGCCCCGCTGGAACAGGTTGACCCACACGGTCATGAAGGTTTCCGGCAGCGCCGCCGCCTCGATCATGCTCAGCCCCTGGGGCAGGTGCGCGGTGGTGCGCTCATCGGCCACGGCGTATTCGGCATAGCCGCCACCGGTTACCAGGGCGAGCACGGCATCGCCAAGGGCGAATTGACTGACCTGTTCGCCCAGTGCCACCACCTTGCCTGCGATTTCCAGGCCGGGGATGTCCGAGGCACCGGCGGGCGGGTCGTACAGGCCCTTGCGTTGCAGCAGGTCTGGGCCGTTGACGCCGGCGGCGTGGACCTCGATCAGCACTTCGCGCGGGCCGGGCCGGGGCGTGTCGCGGATGGTCGGCTGCAGCACCTGCGGGTCGCCGGGCTGGGTGATCTCGATAGCAGTCATGTGGCGGGGAAGGATGTGACGCATGGTGACCTCTGTCATTCTGAACAACGTGCCGCACAGGGTAGGGCGCAACCACCTTGCGGTCGCGCGGCGTTTTTGCGGCGCACCGTTGCAGATTTTCTTCGAGGAACGCGCTGATGAATTGGGATGACGCACGCATGCTGCTGGCACTGAGCCGCGAACGCACCTTGCGCCGGGCGGCGCGGGTGCTGCGGGTCGATCAGGCCACGGTGGGGCGGCGGGTGGCGGCGCTGGAGGCCGACCTGGGCTCGACCCTGTTCCTGCGTACGCCCGCGGGTTATCAGTTGACCGCCAGCGGCGAGCTGGCGGCGGAACTGGCGCAGCAGATGGAGCGCGCGGCGCTGGAATTAGCCGCACGGCTGCAGGGCACCGACAACGAGTTGGCCGGGGAGGTGCGGATAGCGACCACCGATTCGCTGGCCTGCGACTTTGTCTTGCCGGCCCTGGCGCAGTTGCAGCAGAGCCATCCGCAGATTCGGGTGATCCTTGCCAGTGGCTCGGAGCTGGTCAACCTGTCCCAGCGCGAGACCGATATCGCCATCCGCAACCTGCGCCCCGACAACCCGGACCTGGTCCTGCGCAAGCTGGCCAGCTGGTCGCTGGGCCTGTTCGCCAGCGACAGCTATGTACAGCGCTGTGGCGAGCCGGGCGAGGGCGACGGTTTCACCGGTCATGAACTGGTGGTCTACGAGCCGTATTGGCGCGGCAACCCGTCACCGACTTTGGTGGATGAGCCGATAGGCCAGGCGCGGGTGGCGCTGGCGGTCGGCTCGAACCTGATGTTGCGGCGGGCGATCGCCAGCGGCTTGGGCATCGGCGAAATCCCCATCGAGCTCGGCGAGCGCGACGGCCTGCGCCGGCTGTGGCCGACCCGTGCGCGACGCAAGCCCTATGAGGTGTGGCTGGTCACCCATCAGGACTTGCGCCACACCGCACGGATGCGGGTGGTGATCGAGGCGCTGGTGCGCGCCTTCGCCATGCCATCGGCTGGCTGACGAAGGCACCTGTTCAGCTGCGCACGAACGCCAGCAGATCGGCGTTGATGGTCTCGGCATGGGTGGTCGGCATGCCGTGGGGGTAGCCTTGGTAGAGCTTGAGCGTGCCGTTGCGCAGCAACTCGGCCGAGCGCACCCCGGCGTTTTCGTAAGGCACGATCTGGTCGTCATCGCCGTGCATCACCAGTACCGGGATGTCGATGCGCTTGAGGTCTTCGCTGAAGTCGGTCTGGGAGAAGGCGACGATGCCATCGTGGTGCGCCTTGGCGCTGCCCATCATGCCCTGGCGCCACCAGTTCAGGATCACCCCTTCGGCCGGTTTCGCCCCGGGCCGGTTGTAGCCGTAGAACGGCCCGGCGGGTACATCGTGGAAGAACTGCGCGCGGTTGGCCGCGACCTGGGCCTGGAAGTCATCGAACACCGATTTCGGCAGGCCGCCGGGGTTGCTCTCGGTCTGCACCATCAGCGGTGGCACGGCGCTGATCAGCACGGCCTTGGGCACCTTGTCCTGCGGATGGCGGGTGAGGTAGCGGACCACTTCGCCACCGCCGGTGGAATGGCCGACATGCACGGCGCCCTGGCTGCCGAGGTGGTTGACCACGGCTGCCACATCGTCGGCGTAGTGGTCCATGTCGTGGCCATCCCACACCTGGCTTGAGCGGCCATGGCCACGGCGGTCATGGGCGATGACCCGGTAGCCGCGTGCCAGGAAGTAGAGCAACTGGGCATCCCAGTCGTCGGCGCTGAGCGGCCAGCCGTGGTGGAAGTGAATGGCCTTGGCGTCCCGTGGCCCCCAGTCTTTGTAGAAGATTTCCACACCGTCTTTCGTCGTGACGAAGCCCATGATCGCTTCTCCTGTGTGATGAGCCTGCGCAGGCAGCCTGAGTTGTCAGGCCGTCGAACAACTGTAGGAGCAAACGGCGCTTGCCCATGACCTTCCGTCTTGTAATGAACCCCGCGCGGGTGCAGAATTCACGCCAATTACGTAATACGTACCACGCTACGAAATATCGGAGACAGCATGGCCCGGGCCGGCATCAGCAAAGCGCAAGTTCAGCAGGCTCAGCAATCGCTGATGGCCAGGGGCGAGCATCCCACCATTGATGCAATACGTATCGAACTCGGTAATACCGGCTCTAAAACCACCATTCACCGGCACCTCAAATCCCTTGAGCAGCAGCCCGTCGGCCTGGCTGACAGCACCAGCCTGAGCGAGCCGCTGACGCGGCTGGTCGCGCAACTGGCGGCGCAACTGCAAAAAGAAGGGCAGGCGCGCATCGACGCGGCCGAGGCGCTGCACAACGAACAGTGCGCGCAGTTGCAGCTGCAACTGCAACTGAGCCAGCGCGCATTGGCGGCTGCCCATCAGCAGCATCAGGTTCAGGCCAGTGCGTTGCAGGCCGCGTCGGACAAACTGGCTACCACCCAGGCCAGCCTGCAGGCGGAACTGTTGCGCAGCGCCAGCCTTGATCAGGCGCTCGGTGAGCTGCAGCTGCGCCTGGCCGACAAGGACGCGCAGATCCGCTCGCTTGAAGACCAGCAGCGGCGTGTCGACACCCAGGTGCGGCAGTTGCAGGGCCAGTTGCAAACCCTGCAGCAGGGTGGCATCGCCCGTCAGGAAGAGCTGACCCGCCTGCACCGCGACAACGAACGCCTGCTGGCCGAGCAGCGCCAGGCGGTTGCGCAACGCACTCTGCTTGACGGCCAGCTGGAGCAACGCGATGCCCAGGTGCAAGGCTTGCGCGCGATTCTTGCCCAGGCCCAGGGTGCCGGCGAAGAACTGCGCCGTCAGTGCGCCGAGCGCGACCAGCAGCTGGCCCAGCTGCGCGCCAGCCAGCAGCCAGGATGAGCGGGGCTGCGACCCACTAAGCGGCTACCGGGCAGGCTATAGTCATTGCCGTCGAGAGTTGGATGACAAGGGATCCAGATGTGCGCAGCCAGGAAGCAGACTGAGGAGGGCGCCTTTGCCGTGACCGGCGAGGGCCGTGCCGTGGCGTTGTTCCGCCTGGTGCTGGGTTTCATGGCCGTGGTGATGCTGGCCTTCATGCTGATCGAGGGCTGGCGGATCTGGCGCGATTACCGCCAGGCCTTTTTCAACGCCGAGAACGCGGTGACCAACCTGGCCCGGGCCACCGCCCAGCACGCCGAGGACGCCATCCGCCAGGTCGATGCCATTACCGCGGCGCTGGCCGAGCGCCTTGAGGGCGATGGCTTCGAACACATCGACCGGCCGCGCCTGCATGCGCTGCTCAAGCAGCAGGTGCAGATCATGCCGCAACTGCACGGGTTGTTCGTCTACGCGCCGGACGGCAGCTGGGTGGTCACCGACCAGGACGTGGTGCCGGCCAATGCCAACAACGCCGACCGTGACTATTTCATCTACCACCGCACCCACGCCGACCGCCAGGTACGCATCGGCGAGGTGGTGCGCAGCCGCTCGACGAATGACCTGATCATCCCCATCTCGCGCCGCCTGGACTACCCTGACGGTCGCTTTGCCGGGGTGCTGCTGGGCACCATCAAGGTCGATTGGTTCGTGCGCTACTACGGCGACTTCAAGATCGACGAGCGCGGCGCCCTGGTGCTGGCCAAGCGCGACGGCACCATCCTCGTGCGCCGGCCATTCGTCGAGCAGGTGATCGGCCGCAGCCTGGCGGGCAGCGATATCTTCCGCAAATACCTGCCCTATGCCAGCGAGGGCGTGGCCGAGGCGGTGGCGGTGGTTGATGGCACCCCACGTTTGTATGGATTTCGCGCGTTGTCGAGCTACCCGCTGGTGGTGGAGGCGGGGTTGTCCCGCGAGTCGATCATCGCGCCGTGGCGCCACGACATGCTCAAGTCGCTGGTGGTGCTGGTCTTGCTGCTGGTCGGGGTGGCCGGCTTTGGCTGGGTGGTGCTGCGTCAGTTACGCGAACGCATCGTCATCGAGCGGGCGCTGCACCAGGCCCACCAGACGCTCAAGGCGCTGGCCCTGACCGACAGTTTGACCGGGCTGGGCAACCGCCGGCGGCTGGACGCGGTGCTGGAGCCGGAGCTGCGTCGGGCGCGTCGGCAGGGCTATGCGGTGGCGCTGGTGATGCTCGACCTCGACTATTTCAAAGCCTACAACGACCGCTATGGGCACCTGGCCGGCGATGAGTGCCTGCGCCGTTTCGGCGGGCTGTTGAAGCAAGTGCTCAAGCGCCCGGGCGACCTGGCGGTGCGCTATGGCGGCGAGGAGTTCACCCTGTTGCTGCCCAATACCGATGCCCAGGGCGCCAGCCAGATCGTCCAGGAAGTCCTGCAACTGTTGCGCCGCCAGGCCATCGAACACGCTGGCAGCCCGCTGGGGCAGGTGTCGGTCAGCGCCGGCATCGCCGTGGGGGCGCCCACCCTGGAGGCGGTGACACCAGAAAACCTGATGGCTGCGGCGGATGCGGCGCTGTATCAGGCCAAGCACCAGGGCAGGGACAGGTTTTGCCTGGCGGGCAGCGTGGAGGTCGGCGTGCAGCCCTGAGCGTCTAAACGGCTAGCCGCATGGCACAGCGATCTTCAAGCCCATGCGCCCGTTCGCCTGCCAATATCGTTTTGAGGCGCTGATCCAGCGCCGCATCCCCCAGCCGCTCGAACCCATAACGCTGGTAGAACGGCCCATTCCACGGCACTTCGCCAAAGGTGGTCAGCGTCACTGCCTGCAGCCCGAGCTGGTGCGCCGCTGCCACCGCCCGATCCAGCAGCTGCCGGCCAAGGCCTTGGCCCTGGGCGTCCTGGCGGACCGACAGCTCATCGATGTGCAGCACCGCGTCGATACGGTTGGCACACAGGAAACCCAATGGCCGGTCCTGCGCATCCACCGCCACCCAGCTGGTGCCCGCCAGGAAAAATTCGGCATGCGCTGCTTCATCCATCACCTCGCTGTCGGCCAGCCAGGCCAATGTCGGGTACTGCCTGAACGCCTGGGCGGCGGAGCGTTCGATGGCGGGCAGCAGGGGGAGGTCGGTGGCGAGGGTGGGGCGAACGGTCATGGCAGGGGCTCGAGGTGGGTAGTGGGATTGTGCCCTAAAGCCAGAGGTGATCAAGATCGATGCTGGCCTGGGCCGGCCTAATCGCTGGCAAGCCAGCTCCCACAGGGTTATGCGATCGAGGTAGGAGCAACTGTATTTGTAGGAGGGGCCGTGCAAGTTCGTTGTGTGGGAGCTGGCTTGCCAGCGATGAGGCCCGTCGAGAGTGTTTGCATTGTTAGTGTTATAACGTAACATTTGCAGCTCTCACCGACCAAGGTCTCCCTCCGTGATCCGCAGAAACCCTTCCGGCCATCTCCCCGAAATCGCCGCCTCGGCCTACATCGACCACACCGCGATCATCTGCGGCAAGGTGATCATCCACGACAACGTGTTCGTCGGCCCCTACGCGGTGATCCGCGCCGACGAGGTGGATGCCAGCGGCGACATGCAGCCGATCGTCATCGGCGCCAACTCCAATATCCAGGATGGCGTGGTGATCCACTCCAAATCCGGCGCCGCGGTGCGCATCGGCGAATTCAGCTCCATTGCCCACCGCTCCATCGTGCACGGCCCGTGCGAGGTCGGCGACCGGGTGTTCATCGGCTTCAACAGCGTGCTGTTCAACTGCAAGGTGGGTGACGGCAGCGTGGTGCGGCACAACTCGGTGGTCGATGGCCGCGACTTGCCGGCGCGTTTCTACGTACCGCCCACCGAACACATCGGCCCGCACACCGACCTTGCCAGCTACCCGCCGGTGAGCGTTTCGGCCTCGGAGTTCTCCGAGGACGTGGCGCGCACCAACATCGACCTGGTGCAGGGCTACAAGGCCCTGCACAACGAGTTCTGAGCATGGACACGCTGCTGGTACGCAATGCCCGGCTGGTCAACGAGGGGCGCGAGTTCGACGCCGACTTGCTGGTGCGCCACGGCCGCATCGAGCGGATCGGCGCAAGCATCGACAACGTGCGCGCAGATCGGGAGATAGACGCCAAGGGCGCCTTCCTGCTGCCGGGGATGATCGACGACCAGGTGCATTTCCGCGAGCCGGGCGCGCCGCACAAAGGCAGCATCGCCAGCGAGTCGCGGGCGGCGGTGGCCGGGGGCATCACCAGCTTCATGGACATGCCCAACACCAGCCCGCCAACCCTGACCCGCGAGGCCCTGGCCGACAAGCGGCGCCGGGCGGCGGCGGGGTCGCAGGCCAACTATGGCTTTCACTTTGGCGTGAGCCGCGACAACCTCGACACCATTGCCGCCCTCGATCCACGTGAAGTGGCCGGGATCAAGGTGTTCATGGGCGCGTCTACCGGCAACCTGCTGGTGGACGACCCGCAGGTGCTGGAAAAGTTGTTCGTCTATGCGCCGACCATCGTCCTCGCCCATTGCGAACACACGCCCAGCATCCTCGACAACGAGGCCTGGTGGCGTGACCGACACGGCGAATTCATCCCGCCGGCCGCGCATCCGCTGATTCGCGATGCCGAGGCCTGCTATCGCTCGTCCAGCCTGGCCGTCGAGCTGGCCCGGCGCTTTGGCACCCGGCTGCACGTGCTGCACCTCACCACCGCGCGGGAGCTGGCGTTGTTCGAGCCCGGCCCGCTGGCCGGCAAGCGCATCACCGCCGAGGTGTGCCTGCACCACCTGCATTTCGACGACAGCGACTACGCCAGCCTCGGCCACCTGATCAAGTGCAACCCGGCGATCAAGACCGCCAGCGACCGAGAGGCGCTGCGCCGGGCGCTGGCCGAGGACCGCATCGACGTGATCGGCACCGACCATGCGCCGCACACGCTGGAGGAAAAGCGCCGAACCTACAGCCGCGCGCCGGCCGGCTTGCCGCTGGTGCAACACGCGTTACCGGCGGCGCTGGAGCTGGTCAGCGAGGGGGCCTTGAGTTTGGCGCAGGTGGTGCGCAAGACCAGCCACGCGGTGGCCGAGTTGTTCGCCATTCGTGAGCGGGGTTTCTTGCGTGAAGGGTATTGGGCCGACTTTGCCCTGGTAGAGCGCCTGGCTGTGCCGCGCCCGGTGGCGGCCGATCCGGTGCTGGCCCATTGCGGCTGGACGCCGTTTGCGCAGCGCAGTTTTCACCATGTGGTGCGCAGCACGGTGGTCTCCGGGCAATTGGCCTGGCACGAGGGGCGGGTGCAGGACGGCTGCCAGGGGCTGCCATTGATGTTTGAGCGCTAGCCCAACCGCCGGCGGCGCGGTCGGTGTGGGAGCTGGCTTGCCAGCGATTGGGGCGCAAAGCGCCCCCAGAATTTCACAGGAGTACACCAATGACCGAAGACGAACTGCTGCGCCAGCCTGTCAGCGCCTACATGAACGAACCCCAACGCCAATACTTCCGCAACCTGCTGCTGGCCGAACGCGACGCGCTGCAGGCCCGCATCGACCAGGAATTCCGCGCCCTGCGCGAGCAGGAGGTGCACAGCGACCCGGCCGATATCGGCAGCGCCGAGGAAGAACGCCATTGGCAGCTGCGCTCGCTGGAACGCGAAAAGAAGCTGCTGGACAAGATCGACCATGCGCTGGAGCGCCTGGCCCGTGGCGAGTACGGCTGGTGCGAGGAAACCGGCGAGCCGATCGGCCTGCGCCGCCTGCTGCTGCGGCCCACCGCCAGCCTGAGCATCGAGGCCAAGGAGCGCCAGGAGCTGCGGGAGCGGCATCTGCGCCACGACGCTTAATCGCTGTTCAGCGCCAGGGCCTGCAGCTGCCAGCGCACCGAGCTCACGCCTTTTTCCAGGCTCACCCGGCTGACCAGGCGTTCCAGCGTGGCGGGTGCCTGCGGGTTGCCCAGCAGTTCGGCACGCACTTCCAGGCGCGCCGGGTCAGCCAGGTCCTCGCTGTGCAGCGACTGCAGGCGCAGGCCTGGGTCGCTGAGGCTGTGCAGCATCAGGCTGCGCACCTGGATCTCGTCCTCGGCGCGGCAGACGATGCGCACTTCGAAACGCTGCTCGACCTCGCTGGCCGGCACCACATCCTGGCGGTCCAGGCGTTGGGCGATGTCACGCAGCAGGATATTGGCGCACAGCACCACCAGGCTGCCCAACGCGGCCTCCAGCAACAGGCCGAGGCTGCACAGCACCCCGACCGCGGCGGTGCACCAGAGGGTCGCGGCGGTGTTCAGGCCGCGTACGTTGAAGCCGTCGCGCATGATCACGCCACCGCCCAGAAAGCCGATGCCCGACACCACATAGGCGGCGATGCGCGAGGCATCGCTGGGGCTCATGCCCGGCACGGCCTGGGTCATCAGCACAAACAGGCAGGCGCCGGTGCTGACCAACGCGTTGGTGCGCAGGCCGGTCAGGCGCTGACGCAGTTGCCGCTCGGCGCCGATCAGCGCGCCGAGTACCAGGGCCACGCTCACGCGCAGCAGAAAGATTTTCCAATCCATAGCGAACCTCGTTTCACAGGCCTTGGCCCATGCAGGCGCCGCTTGCACAGCGGCGCGGTTGAAAACGGTGAATGCGCAGGACCACGGGCCGGCACGCCAACGAAGTGGCGGGGCGGGGAAGAGGAGGAGGGGTAGGTCGTCTGAGACCTGAGAAAACCACCGTCTACCGAGTGCGGCGAGACAGTGGCAGGGACACTGCCGGACTAGCTCGCCGTGTGGGCCTGTCGCAAGCGACTGGGGCTACTGTCCAATGCAGGGGTCTCCTGTGCGGGGGATGCTTGAATGCGCGGCGGACCTTACGCCTTGAGCCTGGCAGGGTCAAGGCTGGGCGCATGACATTTGTGTTACGGCGGGCGCGTGCAGGTGGGCGGCCTTCATGGAACATCGGCGCTGGGCAGTGGTACCCTTGCGCCTTTCGTTGCCAACCCCCGGACCCTCCCATGCTGTTCAATCTCGCCGTGCTGTTCGGCACCCTGGTGGCCATGGAGGGCGTCGGCACGCTGGCCCACAAGTACGTCATGCATGGCTGGGGCTGGTGGCTGCACCGCTCGCACCATGAACCGCAGCTGGGCATGCTGGAAACCAATGACCTGTATCTTGTCGCCCTGGGCTTGATCGCCACGGCGCTGGTGGCACTGGGCAAGGCCGGGCACGCGCCGTTGCAGTGGGTGGGCGGCGGTGTGGCGGGGTATGGCGTGGCCTATGTGCTGGCCCATGACGGCTTTTTTCACCGGCACTGGCCACGGGCGCCGAAGCCGGTCAACCGCTACCTCAAGCGCCTGCATCGGGCGCATCAGTTGCACCATGCGGTGAAAGGCCGCCAGGGCAGTGTGTCGTTCGGGTTCTTCTATGCGCCGCCGTTGCGGGTTCTGAAACAGCAGTTGAAACGCCGGCA
>NZ_JBOBDM010000102.1:0-11004 GCF_050586605.1 Pseudomonas sp. ES1
CACCCCAGAGGATCGGTTCATGAAGTTCGAAGGCACCCGCGACTACGTCGCCACAGACGACCTGAAACTGGCGGTCAACGCGGCCATCACCCTGGAGCGCCCGCTGCTGGTCAAGGGTGAGCCCGGCACCGGCAAGACCATGCTCGCCGAGCAATTGGCCGCCTCGTTCGGTGCGCGCCTGATCACCTGGCACATCAAGTCGACCACCAAGGCCCACCAGGGCCTCTACGAGTACGACGCGGTCAGCCGCCTGCGCGACTCGCAGCTGGGCACCGACAAAGTCCACGATGTGCGCAACTACCTGAAAAAGGGCAAGTTGTGGGAAGCCTTCGAGGCCGAGGAGCGGGTGATCCTGCTCATCGACGAGATCGACAAGGCCGACATCGAGTTCCCCAACGACCTGCTGCAAGAGCTCGACAAGATGGAGTTCTACGTCTACGAGACCGACGAGACCATCAAGGCCAAGCAGCGCCCGATCATCATCATCACCTCCAACAACGAAAAGGAGCTGCCCGACGCCTTCTTGCGCCGCTGCTTCTTCCACTACATCGCCTTCCCTGATCGCGACACCCTGCAGCGCATCGTCGATGTGCACTACCCGAAGATCAGCGAGTCGCTGGTCAGCGAGGCGCTGGACGTGTTCTTCGACGTGCGCAAGGTGCCGGGCCTGAAGAAAAAGCCCTCCACCTCCGAACTGGTCGACTGGCTCAAGCTGCTGATGGCCGACAACATCGGTGAGGCAGTACTGCGTGAGCGCGACCCGACCAAGGCCATCCCGCCGCTGGCCGGGGCCCTGGTCAAGAACGAGCAGGACGTGCAACTGCTCGAGCGCCTGGCCTTCATGAGCCGGCGCGGCAACCGCTGACAGGAGCCGGGCCATGCTGCTCAACCTGTTCAATGAAATGCGCGCGGCCAAGGTGCCGGTGTCGGTGCGCGAGCTGCTCGACCTGCACCACGCCCTGCAGAAGGGCGTGGTGTTCGCCGACATGGACGCGTTCTACTACCTCGCCCGGGCCATCCTGGTGAAGGACGAACGCCATTTCGACAAGTTCGACCGCGCTTTCGCCGCCTACTTCAAGGGCCTGGACAACCTCGACCGGCACATCGAGGCGCTGATCCCCGAAGACTGGCTGCGCAAGGAGTTCGAGCGCTCGCTGAGCGACGAGGAACGCGCGCAGATCCAGTCCCTGGGTGGCCTGGACAAGCTGATCGAGGAATTCAAGAAACGCCTCGAAGAGCAAAAGGAACGCCACGCCGGCGGCAACAAGTGGATCGGCACCGGCGGCACCAGCCCGTTCGGCTCGGGCGGCTTCAACCCCGAGGGCATCCGCGTCGGCGAGGCCGGCAAGCGCCAGGGCAAGGCGGTGAAGGTGTGGGACCAGCGCGAGTACAAGAACCTCGACGACCAGGTCGAGCTGGGCACCCGCAACATCAAGCTGGCGCTGCGCCGCCTGCGCAAGTTCGCCCGTGAAGGCGCCGCCGAAGAGCTGGACATCGACGGCACCATCGACCACACCGCCCGTGACGCGGGGCTGTTGAACATCCAGATGCGCCCGGAACGGCGCAACACGGTGAAGCTGCTGTTGCTGTTCGACATCGGCGGCTCGATGGATGCCCATGTGAAGGTGTGCGAAGAGCTGTTCTCGGCCTGCAAGACCGAGTTCAAGCACCTGGAGTACTACTACTTCCACAACTGCGTCTACGAGTCGGTGTGGAAGAACAACCTGCGCCGCACCTCGGAGCGTTTCGCCACCTTCGACCTGCTGCACAAGTACGGCGACGATTACAAAGTGATCTTCGTTGGCGACGCCGCCATGGCCCCCTACGAGATCACCCAACCGGGTGGCAGCGTCGAGCACTGGAACGAAGAAGCCGGGTATGTGTGGATCCAGCGCTTCATGGAGAAGTTCAAGAAGGTCATCTGGATCAACCCGTACCCCAAGCAGGCCTGGGACTACACGGCGTCAACCCACCTGGTGCGCGACCTGATCGAGGACAAGATGTATCCGCTGACCTTGCAGGGGTTGGAAGACGGGATGCGCTACCTGTCCAAGTGATGTTGCCTGCTCTGGCCTATTCGCGGGTAAACCCGCTCCCACAGGGTTTGCGCGCCCCCTGTGGGAGCGGGTTTACCCGCGAAAGGGCCAGCAACTTCACCGCCAGCGTTGCAGGTATTGCTGCTGCTCCCGCCACGCCTCGTCCTGCACCACCGCCCGGAACCGCACCAGCGCCCCCGGCATGCACTGCGCCAGTTGCGCCAGCGCCAGCGGCGTCAACGCGCCCAGCCGCGGATAGCCGCCAATGGTCTGCCGATCATTGAGCAGCACGATCGGCTGCCCGTCCGGCGGCACCTGCACAGCGCCCAGCGGGATGCCCTCGGAAATCATCGGCGCTCCCTGGTATGCCAGTTGCGGCCCCAGCAGGCGGATGCCCATGCGATCGGCGCGACTGTCCAATGTCCAGTCACGATTGAACGCCTCGAACAAACTGGTACCGCTGAAGTCGCCAATCTGCGCGCCCATCACCAGGTCCAGCAGCGGCTTCTCGGCATACACCGGACGCACCGTTTCAGGCACGTGGGAGCGGGCTTGCCCCGCGATGGCAGCACCCGCGCGCAACACCTCTCCTTTGAGCAACGCCCGGCCCTGCCCATCCAAGCCACCCAAGGCTTCGCGCACCACCGTCGCGCAACTGCCCAGCACCGCCTCACCCGCGAATCCGCCGGGCGCCGCCAGATAAGCCCGCACGCCCTGACGCGGCTGGCGCAAGCTCAACTGCTGCCCCTTGCCCAGCCTGAAGCTGCGCCAAGGCGCCACTGGCTGGTCATCGATACGCGCATCCAGGTCGGCACCGGCCAACGCCAGCACGCAATCCTGTTCGGCGACCACGCTGAAACCGCCCAGGGCGATCTCGACCACGGCGCTGTCCAGGTCATTGCCCAGCAGCCAGTTGGCCCAGCGCATGGCCACCCAATCCAACGCCCCGCCCTGGGTCACACCCAGGTGGCGCACACCGAAACGCCCGGCATCCTGCAACAGGCACAGCGCGGTGCTGGCCTCGATCCGCAACTGGCTCATGCCTGGGCCTCCAACGGGCTGTCGTCGCCGCCCAAGGTGATGAACTCATGGCGGTCAACCGCCACGAAACGTACCCGGTCGCCCGGCTGCAGCAGGCTGTAGCCTTCGCGCTCACGGTCGAACAGGCGCACCGGAGTGCGCCCGATCAGGTTCCAGCCGCCCGGCGATACCGCAGGGTAAGCGGCCGTCTGGCGTTCGGCGATGCCCACGCTGCCCGCCGCCACGCGCTTGCGCGGGGTGCTCAGGCGCGGGCTGGCCAGGCGCTCGTCGACCAGGCCCATGAAGCCGAAGCCGGGGGCGAAACCCAAGGCAAATACCGGATAGTCGCGCCCGCTGTGCAGGCCGATCACCTCGGCTTCACTCAGGCCGCTGCGGGCGGCCAGCAGTGGCAATTCAGGGCCGACACTGGCGTGGTACCACACCGGGATCTCGTGGCGCCGCCCGGCGCTGCCGGGGTCCGGCTGCAACCCTTCGAATGCTTGCACGATGCGCTGGCGCGCCGCGTTCGGTGCCAGGTCGAACTGCACCATCAGCGTGGTATAGGACGGCACCAGGTCGATCAGCTGCGCGCCGAACACCGCTCGCAGGCGCTGGCTGGCGGCGAGAATCCAGGGCATGTTGGCCTCATCGATACGGTCGAAAAGGCGCACCATCAGGCTGTCGAACGCCACCACCTCGATACGCGGCGTCATGGCAGCTCCAGCGCGTCGAGGGCCTGACGGATCTGGCGTACGGCGGCCACCGAGCTTTCGTTGTCGCCATGCACGCACAGGGTGCTGGCGTTCAGCCCCACAGCGCTGCCGTTATCAGCCACCAGTGCTTCACCCCGGGCCAGGCGCAATGCCTGCTCGACCACCAGCGCCGGGTCGTGGTGCACCGCGCCCGGCAGGCGCCGCGACACCAGGTGACCGCTGGCGGTGTAGGCACGGTCGGCGAAGGCCTCGAACCACAGCGGCACGCCGATCTCGTCGCCCAGGGCCTGGGCGGCGCTGTTGTCAGCGGTGGCCATGAGCATCAACGGCAAGTCGCTGCCGTAAGCGGCCACGGCCTCGAGCACGGCACGCAGCTTTTGCGGGTCGGCCATCATGTCGTTGTACAGCGCGCCATGGGGCTTGATGTAGGCCACTCGGCTGCCCTGCACCTTGCAGATGCCATCCAGCGCGCCGATCTGGTAGTGCAGCAGGTCGCGGATCTCCTCGCTGCTGCAGGCCATGGAGCGGCGACCGAAGCCCACCAGGTCCGGGTAGGCCGGGTGCGCGCCAATGGTCACGCCATGCTCCAGCGCCAGGGCCACGGTGCGGCGCATGGTGCCCGGGTCGCCGGCGTGGTAGCCACAGGCGATGTTGGCGCAATCGATGTACGGCATCACCTCGGCATCCAGGCCCATGCGCCAGCTGCCGAAACTCTCGCCCATGTCGCAATTGAGTAGCAGGCGTTTCACTTGGCTGATTCCCGTGTCGATGTTCATGCTGCCTACCTTAGCGTGCCAGCAGTTGTTTGCCGCGGGTTTCCGGCAGGCTCAGCGCCGCCAGGATCACCACGCCATAGGACACCGCGGCGAAGGCGCCAATGCCCAGCCCCAGGGGGACTTTCTGGCTGAGCAGGCCGATCAGCAGCGGGAACAACGCCGCGAAGACCTTGCCGATGTTGTAGCAGAAGCCCTGCCCCGAGCCGCGGATGCGGGTGGGGAACAGTTCGGTGAGGAAGGCGCCCATGCCGCTGAAGATGCCCGAGGCGAAGAAGCCCAACGGCAAGCCCAGCCACAGCATCACGCCATCGCTGACCGGCAGCTGGGTGTAGAGCAGCACGATGACGAACGAACCCACGGCGAACAGGATGAAGTTCTTCTTGCGCCCCAGCAGATCAGACAGGTACGCGCTGACCACGTAGCCAATGTAGGAGCCGACGATCACCGTCGCCAGGTAGCCGCCGGTGCCGAGCACGCTCAGGCCGCGTTCGTTCTTGAGGAAAGTCGGCAGCCACGAGGTGATGGCGTAGTAACCGCCCAGCGCGCCGGTGGTCAGCAGCGAGGCGCGCACGGTAATCCAGAGCATACCGGGAGCGAAGATCTCGTAGAAGTGCGAGGGTTCGGCGACGGTTTCTGCGGCCTTGGCCTGGCGATAGACCTCCGGGTCCTTGACCAGGCGGCGCACGAAGATCACGAACAGCGCCGGCAGCAGGCCGAGCAGGAACAGCGCGCGCCAGGCTTGTTCAGGTGGCAGCCAGGAGAACAGCAGCGCATAGAGGATGGCGGTGAGGCCCCAGCCGATGGCCCAGCCCGACTGCACCATGCCCACCGCCTTGCCACGGTCCTGGGCGCGGATCACCTCGCCGATCAACACCGCGCCGGCGGTCCATTCGCCGCCGAAGCCGAAGCCCATCAGGGTGCGGGCAATCAGCAGTTGCTCGTAGTTCTGGGCGAAGCCGCAGAGGAAGGTGAAGAAGGCGAACCACAGCACCGTCAGTTGCAGGGTGCGTACCCGGCCGATGCGGTCGGAGAGGATGCCGGCGATCCAGCCGCCCAGGGCCGAGGCGATCAGCGTGCTGGTGTGGATCAGCCCGGCCTCGGTGGTGCTGATGCCCCAGAGCATGATCAGGGTGGGCACGACGAAACTGAGCATCTGGGTGTCCATGCCGTCCAGGCCATAGCCGATCTTGCAGCTCCAGAAGGTGCGTCGTTGCTGGGAGTCGATGTCGCGGTACCAGGCGAAGGGGCCGCTCGAGGATCGGGCGGGGGCCTGCTGCTGCACGCCGGTCGGGTTCATGTATGCCTCGGCTTGTTGGTATTGTTTTACGGGCGACGTCGAGGTCGCGGCCTGGCTGACATGTTCAGAGCCAGCGCCTCAAGCGTCCAACGAGAAAATCCGCCGGTCTGGAACAAGAAAAACTGATCATGAACCTTCGTTTCCTCGAAACCTTCGTCTGGGTCGCCCGGCTCAAGAGCTTCCGTCTCACCGCCGAGAAGCTGTTCACCACCCAGGCCTCGGTGTCCAGCCGCATCGCCGCGCTGGAGGCCGACCTTGGGGTGAAACTGCTGTTGCGCGACTCGCGCGGGGTCAGCCTGACGCCCGAGGGCAGCAAGGTGCTCGAATACGCCGAGCGCATGCTCGACACCGCCAAGGCCATGAAGCAGTCGCTGGACAGCGACCGGGCCAAGACCGGGCGGATTCGCCTGGGGGTCATGGACACGGTGATCCACACCTGGATGAGCGCGCTGGTGGCGGAGCTTACCGAACGCTATCCGCAGGTGGAGATCGAACTGGTGGCCGACACCGCGCTGAACCTGCGCGAACAGCTGCACAAGGGCTTTCTCGACGTGATCCTGCAAACCGACCTGCTGCGCGAACCGTCGATCCGCAGCCTGGACCTGGCGCGTTATCCCATGGGCTGGATCGTTGCCGCCGGCTCCATCCACCACCGTGACTATGGGTCGCTGGCTGAGCTGGGCCGCGAACGCATCGTCACCTTCTCGAAGAATTCACGGCCTCACCAGGAGGTGCTCAGCCTGCTGCAGGGCGCCGGGGCCGAGGCGCCGCGCTTGAACTGCGTGAACTCGGTGGCGGCGATCACCCGCTTGCTGCGCGATGGCTTTGGCATCGGCGCGCTGCCGCCGGCGCTGGTGGACAGCGAGTTGAGCCGGGGTGAACTGGTGCTGCTGGAGGGGTTGCAGCCACCGCCGAGCCTGGAACTGGTGGTGGCCTGGCAGACCGGGGTGGCGCTGGTGGACGAGGTGGTGGGGGTTTGCCGGCAGGTGCTGGAGCGCTATGCGCGGGATGTGGGGGGGCAGCGGATTGTGTTGGTCTGAAGGGCCCTATCGCGGGGCAAGCAAGGACTAGCGCCAGCTCTCTTTGACCACCTTGCGTCGCCCACCCAGGATCACCCAGCCGACCAGCAGCAGCAGGCTCTCGACCGCGAACGCCAACACGAATCCGGCGCCAATCCCCCAGCCGATCGCCTCGGGCACCAGCAGGATCTGGTAGCTGTAGCCCTTGAGCGTCTCTTCACGCAGCGCCGGTTCCGGCTGCACCAGCACATGCCAGCTGCGGCTCACCCACGAGCCTTGCAGCGCCTGCCACTCGTGCTCCAGCAGTTGGTTACGGATCAGCAGGCTCTCGATGCTGTTGGCATCGCTGTTGAACACCGGGTCGTCGCTGCTGCGGTAATGCTGCACCAGCGCCTGCAGGTCGCCGTTGAAGAAACGCTGGGCGGTCTGGCGGAAGCCGTCGAGCGCCTGGCGCGATTCCAGCAAGTGCGCCTCGACCCGCTGGCTGTAATCCTTGACCAGCCCGGGTACCTGAATACCGGCCAACAGGCCGAACGTGAACAACAGCAAGCGCAGGTAACTTCTGAACATGGAGCGTCCTTAGCTCTGGCCGTGGGCGACGCACTCACCGTGGCGCCACAGGGCCCATTGGCCCGGCTCGTAGCGGTTCCAGGTCTCGTTCTCGGTCAAGGCTTCAGTGGCGATCACCGTGACCACGTCGTTGGGGGTGGTTTGCGTGTGGAAATCGACGATCAGGTCGACATCCTTCAAGCGCGCAGCGCCAAAAGGTGCGCGGCGGGTGATGTGCACCAGCTTGGTGGAGCAGAAACAGAACAGCCAGTCGCCGTCGCTGAGCAGGCAGTTGAACACGCCCTTGCCACGGTATTCGGCGCAGGCCTCGACCAGCACCGGCAATAGTTGCTCGACCTCGACCGGCTCGGGGAAGGCCTCGCGCACGCGGTTGAGCAGGTCGCAGAAGGCCGCTTCGCTGTCGGTGTCGCCGATCGGGCGATAGAAGGTGCGTTGACCGCTGAACTCGCCCAACTGGCCATTGTGCGCGAAGCACCAGTTACGGCCCCACAGCTCGCGCACGAACGGATGGGTGTTGGACAGGCACACCCGGCCGACGTTGGCCTGGCGAATATGGCCGATCACCACTTCGCTCTTGATCGGGTAGCGCTGCACCAGATTGGCCACCTCCGACTCGCTGCTCGCCGCCGGGTCCTGGAACAGGCGCAGGCCGCGCCCTTCGTAGAAACCGATGCCCCAGCCGTCGCGGTGCGGGCCGGTGCGGCCACCGCGCTGCATCAGGCCGGTGAAACTGAAGACGATATCGGTGGGGACATTGGCACTCATGCCCAGCAGTTCGCACATGCTCGCGGCTCCTGGCTTACAGACGGGGTTCTACGCGGCCCTGGCCCGGGCCGGAACGGCGCACGGGAGCAGGTGCCGGGTCATCGCGGTAACGGTCGTTGCGGTCGGCGGCCACCGGGGCCAGGGCCTGCGCCTCGTCATCCTCCTTGGCCTGGCGCTGGGCCGAGGCCTCACGCTGGGCACGGCGCTCGCCGGCGCGTTTTTCCAGCGGCCAGCGGATCAACACGAAGACCAGGTACAGGGCGAAGGCGATCATGCCGTACATGGCCAGGTCCGAGGCGGCGCGCCAGGCGTTGTTGCCGACCTTGAAGGCCAGGTCCAGCGCGGTGATGGCGATGGCCGGGGCGAAGCTGTCCTTGACCGGGTCGACGATGGTCGGGCTGAACAGCAGCACGGCGACGATCACCCACAGCGGCTCGCGCAGCCAGCGCCACATCCAGCCGGTGAGCTTGCAGGCCACCAGCAGGCAACCCAGGGCGGCGACGGCGTAGAGGCCCCAGGCCAACAGATAGTCGTGTTCGGTCATGGTGTTCGTGCATGCCAGGCAAAGAGACGCCTATGATAAACACTTTTACCGGCGCAGGCGCCCCCTCTCCCATTCAGGAACCGCGTCGGCTGCTTCGCGGGTAAACCCGCTCCCACAGGGATTGTGCATAACCTGTGGGAGCGGGTTTACCCGCGAAATGGCCGGCACAGGCTGCCTTCAATCATGAGACACCGAATGCCAATCATGCCCCCCGTCGCCCACCAGGCCCCCGGCACCGACCCCTACGCCTGGCTGCAAGACCGCGACACCCCCGAAGTACTGGCCTACCTGAACGCGGAAAACGCGTATCAGGAGGCCTGCCTGGCCGACCAGGCCAGCTTGCGCGAACAGCTGTTCGAAGAGATCAAGGGCCGTATCCTCGAGACCGACCTGTCGCTGCCCTCACCCTGGGGCCCCTACCTGTACTACACCCGTACCACCGCCGGCGACGAATACCCACGCCACTACCGCTGCCCGCGCCCTGCGGATGACAGCAACACGGTGGATGAAAGCCGCGAAGAACTGCTGCTCGACCCCAACGCCCTGGCCAATGGCGGCTTCCTGGCCCTCGGCGCATTCAACGTCAGCCCCGACCACCGCCTGCTGGCCTACAGCCTCGACACCAGCGGCGACGAGATCTACACCCTGTACGTCAAGGACCTGGCCAACGGCGCGCTGACCACCCTGCCCTTCGACGATTGCGACGGCAGCATGACCTGGGCCAACGACAGCCAGACGCTGTTCTTCGCCGAACTGGACGACACCCACCGCCCCTGGCGCCTGCGCCGCCACACCCTCGGCGAGGCCGATGCTTCGAGCGTGTTCGAAGAGCCCGACGGGCGCTTCTTCCTGCACTGCTACCGCGCCAGCTCCGAGCGCCAGCTGGTGCTGCTGCTCAACAGCAAGACCACCAGCGAGGCCTGGGTGCTGGACGCCGCCACGCCGCAGGCCGCGTTCACCTGCCTGGCGCCACGGGGCGAAGGCCACGAATACTTCCCCGACCACGGCCAGCTCGACGGCCAGTGGCGCTGGTTCATCCGCAGCAACCAGGACGGCATCAACTTCGCCCTGTACCACGCCCCGGCCGACCAGGTACCGACCCGCGCCGACTGGCAGCTGCTGGTCGCGCACCGCGACGACATCATGCTCGAAGGCGTAAGCCTCAACGCTTCGGCCCTGAGCCTGAGCCTGCGCGAAGGCGGACTGCCGATCATCGAGGTGCGCCCGCAAGGCTTGCCGGCCTACCGCGTGGAACTGCCGGACGCCGCCTACAGCCTGTACGTGCAAGACAGCCTGGAGTTCGCCAGCACGCGCATCCGCCTGCGCTACGAGGCCCTCAACCGCCCGGCCCAGGTGCGCCAGCTGGAGCTGGCCACGGGCGAGCAGGCCGTGCTCAAGCAGACCCCGGTGCTGGGCGCTTTCGATGCCGACGACTATGTCAGCCAGCGCCTGTGGGCAGTCGCCAAGGACGGCACCCGCGTGCCGATCAGCCTGGTGCGCCGCCGCGCCGACCTGGGCAAGAGCGTACCGCTGTATCTTTATGGCTACGGCGCCTACGGCGAAAGCCTCGACCCCTGGTTCTCCCATGCCCGCCTGAGCCTGCTGGAGCGCGGCGTGGCCTTCGCCATCGCCCATGTGCGCGGCGGCGGCGAGCTGGGCGAGGCCTGGTACCGGGCCGGCAAGCAGGAGCACAAACACAACAGCTTCGACGACTTCATCGCCTGCGCCGAACACCTGATCAGCGAGGGCATCACCTCCTCCGAGCGCCTGGCCATCAGTGGCGGCAGCGCCGGCGGGCTGCTGATGGGCGCGGTGCTCAACCTGCGCCCGGAGCTGTTCCGCTGTGCCATCGCCGAAGTGCCGTTCGTCGACGTGCTCAACACCATGCTCGACCCGGAGCTGCCGCTGACCGTCACCGAGTACGACGAATGGGGCAACCCCGAAGAGCCCGAGGTGTACGCGCGAATCAAGGGCTACGCCCCGTACGAGAACGTCAAGCAGCAGGCCTATCCGGCCATGCTGGTGATCGCCGGCTACAACGACAGCCGGGTGCAGTACTGGGAAGCGGCCAAGTGGGTGGCGCGCCTGCGCACGCTCAAGACCGACGGCAACCTGCTGCTGCTCAAGACCGAAATGGGCGCTGGCCACGGCGGCATGAGCGGGCGTTACCAGGGGCTGCGCGACGTGGCGCTGGAATATGCGTTCGTCTTCAATGAGCTGGGCGTGGTGTAAAACGCATTTTTGGTTGTCATAGGGTTCGGTCA
>NZ_JBOBDM010000103.1:0-10562 GCF_050586605.1 Pseudomonas sp. ES1
CGGCGCGCATCACGCTCATTCGCCCGACCAACGGCAACCTGCCCAGCAGGTCGAACAGCGGCGCCGTCCAGCGCACCAGCGCCGTGCTGGCGTTGGCCGCCAGCGGCGTGTGGCAGCTCCAGCCCAGGGCCAGCACCGCCATCAGCAGGCCACCGATGTAGTCATCCTGGCCCCAGTGCGCGCCGGCCACCAGGCGTGGCAGCATGAACAGGCAGGCCAGCGCCCAGATCACCAGGTGCTGTACCAGCCGGCGGCTGAACAGGCTCATGAACAGCGCCCAGACCAGCAGCACCGAGGCATGGTCACCCGGGAAGCTCTGGCCGGAACGGTCCTTGAGCTCCCACTTGGCTTCCAGGTTCGGGTAGAGGTCGCTCAGGTGAACGGCGTTGTCGATGACCATCGACGGGCTCTTGTGTTGCCAACCCATTGCACCGACCCACTTGGAAAACAGCGCACGAATCACCACTAAGAGTAAAAGGGTCACCAGGAAGCCGAAAAACGCCTGGCGCACCTGAACTGCCTTGAATACCCAGTCGCCGCGGATCAGCAGCGACAGCATGATCACCCCGACCAGGAGGTCGAACGGGCGAAGGCTGCCGACGGCCCAGATGGAGCGCCAGAGCACATGGTCGGCCAGTGGGGCGTTGAGGCTGTGGAACAGCCACTCGTCGAAAGTCAGGCACAGGTTCTGGCCAACGGGCCATAACCAGAAACACAGTAGTGCGATGGGCACCAACGTGCAGGCTGCCAAGGGTCCCCAGGACCACCTTGCTTGGAACAGTGGTCGATTATCCATAAAATACCTCGATCTCCAGCGGGAATTAGCGCCTTGTGAGCGCTCTATGACGGACCTTTCAGTCTCCTGCAATTATTTTGTCATCATTTTCAGATAGCCAGACAACCATGAGCGACTTGCCAGATACAGATTTCACCCAACGCTTCCTGTTCGACGACCGCGACGTGCGCGGCGAGATGGTCGCGCTGGAACGCAGCTACGCCGAGGTGCTGGCCAAGCACGATTACCCGCGCCCGGTCCGGTACTTGCTGGGCGAGCTGATGGGCGCCGCTGCGCTGCTGGTCGGCACGTTGAAGTTCGATGGGCTGCTGGTGCTCCAGGCTCAATCCCAGGGGCCGGTGCCGCTGTTGGCCATCGAATACACCAGCGAGCACGAGATCCGCGGGCTGGCGCGCTATGAGGCCGAGCAGATCAAGGAGGATGCGAGCCTTGCCGACCTGATGCCCGGCGGCCACCTGGTGCTGACCATCATTCCGGTCAACGGCCAGCGCTACCAGGGCACCGTCGAGCTGGATGGCAAGGACCTGTCGGAGTGCTTCACCAACTACTTCGTCATGTCGCAGCAGGTGAATACCAGCATCACCCTGGCCGCCGATGGCGTGCGCGCCCGTGGCCTGCTGGTGCAGCAACTGCCGGCCGAGATCCACAAGGACATCGAGGAACGCGACGAAAGCTGGGCCCACGTGAAGGCGCTGGCCAACACCGTGAAGGCCGAAGAGCTGATCGGCCTGGACAACGAAACCGTGCTGCACCGCCTGTACCACGAGGACGCGGTTCGCCTGTTCGATATCCAGCCGCTACGCTTCCGCTGCAGCTGCTCGCGCGAGCGTTCCGGCAACGCCCTGATCAGCCTCGGTGAGCCCGATGCCAAGGCGCTGGTGGCCGAATGCGGCGGCCAGGTCGAGATCGATTGCCAGTTCTGCAATGAGCGCTATCTCTTCGATGCAAGCGATGTTGAGCAATTGTTTGCCGGTGGTGGCACCGACGCACCATCAGAAACTCACCACTGAAACGGTTAACTACAGGACTTTCTCCTGTCGAATTGCGCAAAAGCGCAGTTCTGACAGGAGGGGCCTACTTTTTTTGGGCGTTTCTGGCATAATCCGGCCACTTTTTTCGCTGTAGTAGTTTTTTCGAGACAACTACAAAACGTTTGGAGCACTCGGCCTCGGGCCGGATGGGGTATCTCATGACGCAAGCCAACAACACCGTGTACACCGACCTGAGCGTCGATGAGCTGGTAAAAGAAGCGCTGTCCCGCGGTGAAGGCGTGCTGGCCGATACTGGCGCGCTGGTGGTGGAAACCGGTCATCGCACCGGCCGTTCGCCGGCTGACCGTTTCATCGTCGAAGAACCTTCCACCCAGGACCAGATTGGCTGGGGCCCGATCAACCGCAAGTTCCCGGCCGACAAGTTCGATGCCCTGTGGGACCGCGTGGAGGCGTTCAACAACGCCCAGGATCACTTCGTTTCCTACGTTCACGTAGGTGCCGCAGCCGAGCACTACCTGCCGGTCAAGATGACCACCCAGACCGCCTGGCAGAACCTGTTCGGCCGTTGCCTGTTCATCAACCCTGAGCAGTACAACCCGGCTGGCCGTGGTGAGTGGCAGATCCTCAACGTCGCCAACTTCGAGTGCGTGCCTGAGCGTGACGGCACCAACTCCGACGGTTGCGTGATCATCAACTTCGCCCAGAAGAAGGTGCTGATCGCCGGCATGCGTTACGCCGGTGAAATGAAGAAAGCCATGTTCTCGGTGCAGAACTTCCTGCTGCCGGCCGCCGACGTGCTGCCGATGCACTGCGCCGCCAACATCGGCGAAGAGGGTGACGTCACCCTGTTCTTCGGCCTGTCCGGCACCGGCAAGACCACCCTGTCGGCCGACGAAAGCCGTTACCTGATCGGTGACGACGAGCACGGTTGGGGTGAAGGCGTGGTCTTCAACATCGAAGGCGGTTGCTATGCCAAGTGCATCGACCTCTCCGAGAAGAACGAGCCGGTCATCTGGAAAGCCATCAAGCACGGCGCGGTGCTGGAAAACGTCGTGATCGACGCCAACAAGCACGCCGACTACGCCGACGTGAGCCTGACCCAGAACAGCCGTGCCGCCTACCCGCTGGCGCACGTCGAGAAGGTCTCGGCAGAGAACCTGGGCGGCGAGCCGAACGCGGTCATCTTCCTGACCTGCGACCTGACCGGCGTACTGCCGCCAGTGTCGATCCTGAATAACGAGCAGGCGGCCTACCACTTCCTGTCCGGCTACACCGCGCTGGTCGGTTCCACCGAAATGGGTTCGGGCGGCGGCATCAAGTCGACCTTCTCCACCTGCTTCGGCGCGCCGTTCTTCCCGCGCCCAGCCGGCGTTTACGCCGAGCTGCTGATCAAGCGCATCAAGGCGTTCGGCTCCAAGGTCTACCTGGTCAACACCGGCTGGACCGGCGGTGGCTACGGCGTTGGCAAGCGCTTCAGCATCCCGACCACCCGTGGCGTGATCGCCGCCATCCAGAGCGGTGCTCTGGTCGGCGCCGAAACCGAGCACCTGGACATCATCAACCTGGACGTGCCGAAGGCCGTTCCGGGCGTCGAGACCGAGCTGCTCAACCCGCGCAACACCTGGGCTGACAAGGCTGCCTACGACGAAGCTGCCCAGGGCCTGGCCAAGCTGTTCATCGAAAACTTCAAGAAGTTCGAAGTTTCCGACGCCATCAAAGGCGCTGGCCCGCAGCTGTAAGCAGCTGCCGGTTCGAATGAGAAAGCCGCCCTTCGGGGCGGCTTTTTTGTTTCTGACAGTTTTGTGCTGGCTTTCACGGTGGTGCGACGAAGAGGCCGAGAAAAGCGCCCTCCAGCCCGAATATTCTGTTTCACTTAGGGCATCTGAATACCGAAACCGGGCAATTCCAATGACCGAATCCCCTCAACGCACCGCCTTCTCCCATTTCCACCCGATCCTCACCCGCCCCCAGGACAACGACCTCAACGGCCACCTCGCCGGTTCCACCGTGCACGGCTTCTTCGAGACGGCCATCCAGGGCTTCCTCGTCGAACAGGCCGAACTGGACCTGCGTGACGGCGAACTGGCCAGTTTCGTGGTCAGTTCGGCGGCAGACTTCTTCGCGCTGCCTGGCTTCCCCGACGTGCTCGAAGTGGGCCTGGGCATAACGCGCCTTGCCGGTAGCACGGTGGAATATCGCCTGGCGCTGTTCCGCCCCGGCGAGGACGACGCCTGCGCGGCAGGCACCTTGGTGCAGGTATTCGTCGAGCGTGCTTCGGGGCGCCCGGCCGCATTGCCAGAGACGCTGCAATTGATCCTCGCCGGGCTGTCGCTCAATCGTTGAGGCGGATGATCCCTTCGCGTACGGCAAACAGCACCAGCCCCGGCACGTCGTGGATCTGCAGGCGGTGCATGATCTGCGAGCGGTGCGCCTCCACTGTCTTGATGCTCAGGCCCAGGCCATCGGCGATGGAACGGGTGGTTTCGCCACGGGCGATCAACCGCAGGATCTCCAGCTGGCGGTTGGTCAGCGGCGTCTGCACCTGACCTGTCGGGCGTTTGCGGCTGTGCTTGAGGGCCAGGTCGATGACCATCGGCAGCACCGCCGATGACAGGTACTGGCCGCCGTGGCGCAGGGTCTGCAGGGCCTGCTCCAGCTCACCCACCGAGGCATTCTTGAGCAGGAAGCCATGGGCGCCGAGTTGCAGGCAGTTGAGCACGTGTTCCAGCTCGGAGCGTGCGGAAAACATCAGCACACGGCTGGCCGGGGCGCGAATGAACAGTTCCTGCAGGGCTTGCTGGTTGTCCAGCTCACCGCTCATGTCGAGCACCACGATATGCGGCTTGAGTTTCTCGGCGAGGTTCACGGCGGCCATGGCATCGCCGGTGTCGCCGACCACGGCGAAGTCCTTTTTCTGTTCAAGCAGGGCGCGCAGGCCGGCGCGAAAGAGCGGCGAATCGTCGGCAAGCAGGATACGGCAAGGCATGGGTCAGGGCCTGTTTCGCAAGGGAAGGGGGGGCGGCAGGCCGGCACGATCCGCATGGGCACTGCGGCGCGGGGGCGCAGTCAGTGCCTCTGATCATAAGCGTTCGAACACCGAGGGCAGCAAGGGGCGCAGGGGCAGGTCCAACTCGTGGATGCTCTCGCTGTGCCCGATGATCAGCAAGCCGCCGGGGCGCAGCTGTGCCAGCACACGCAGCAGCACCTCGCACTTGTACGTTGGGGCGAGGCTGGACAGCAGGTTGCGCAGCAGGATGGCGTCGAACTGGCCGAGCCGTTCCGGCAGAGGCTGAATCAGGTTGATCGCCTCGAAGCCTACCTGCCCGCGCAGGGCGGGGGCGACGCGCAGTCGCCCGGCCATTTCACCCACCCCGCACAGGCAGTGGCGGGCCAGCCAGCCTTCCGGGAAGTAGCGGGCCTGGGCAATGTCGTAAATGCCGGCGGCTGCGTGCTCCAGCAACTGCGGATCGAAATCGCTGGCCAGCACCTGCCAGCCTGGGTGGCGGGCGTTTTCGGCGGCGACCATGGCCAGGCTCCAGGCTTCTTCACCGGTGGCGCAGGCGGCGCTCCAAAAGCGCACTGGGTGCTGGAGTTCAGCCAGCCAGCTGGCCAGCCATTCGAAATGGCGGTGTTCGCGGAAGAAGTAGCTGTCGCGGGCTACCAGCAGGCGCAGCAGGTGCTCGTGTTCCGTTGCGCCCTGTTCGCTGTCGAGCAGGGCCAGGTAGTGTTCGAAGTCTGCCAGGCGATGGGCTTTCAGGCGCTTGTGCAGCCGCGCTGCGACCACTGCCCGGCGGTCGTTGGCCAGGTGTACGCCGGTCGCCTGCACAACCCGTTGGCGAATGCGGGCAAAGCTGGCTTCGCTGAGCAGTGGCGGGCGAGTGCGGGTGGGCATGTTTCAACCTCCCAGGGCCGGAGGCGAGCAGATGAAGAGGGGGCTGATCGCGCGCATTCCCTGCGTCCTGTTCAAGGTGGAAGCAGGGAATGATAACTAGTGGCTACTGGCCTCCATATCGGGGCGGCCCCTAATCCTCGGGCATTGGCGCAAACGAAAAGGCCCCGCCGATGAGGGCGGGGCCTAGGCGCAAGGCTTAAGCCTGGCGATCAGTCGCGCCAGTGGCGCTTGTGCTTGCGGTGGCCGTAGTGGTGGCCGCGGTCGTAGTAACGGCGATCATCGTAGTCGCGGCGATAGCGACGCGAATCGCGGCGTTCGTCTTCGTCGGCCTTGTTGCCCATGTAGTTACCCAGCGCGCCACCGGCGCCGCCGCCGGCGGCCGCACCGATATAGCTGCCAGTGGTGCCGCCCACGGAGCGACCAACCACGTTGCCGCCCGCAGCGCCCAGCGCGCCACCGATGGCCGCTTCGCCACGCTGGCGCTTGTCGGCACCCAGGGCACCGCCGGCAGCGCCGCCCAGGCCGGCACCGATGGCGCCGCCGGTGCTACCACCGATGGAGTTGCCCACCACGGAGCCCAGTACCCCACCCAATGCGCCGCCAATGCCGGCCTCGGTGGTGCCGCCTGCCATGGCCACGCCGCTGAGCAAGCTGAAAGACAACAACAGAATCGAGGAGTACTTCTTCATCAAGAGAGCCTCAGAGGGATGACGAGGCGGAATTTGAGGCCCGGCGAAGCGGCTGGCAATGGAAATCCGACGAGTAGCACGAGTTGTACACAATTCTCTAAGTTATTGAATTATGTATGAAACTTTCCTGAATTTCGGTGGTCTGAGGCCTTTATGACAAAGCCCTGATCCATTGCGGACAGGGCTTTTTTTGTGGGCGTTCGGAGCTCCATCGCCGATTAGAAGGCTACGCCTGTAGGAGCGGCCTTGTGCCGCGAAAGGGTCGCGAAGCGGCCCCAGTATTCAACTACGCAACAAGAATCGCCGCGGCTGCTGCGCAGCCCTTTCGCGGCACAAGGCCGCTCCTACAGATGGGGTCAGATGATCCGCCCGTCGTCCCGCGCCCGTTCGAGCTTGATGGCAATGAACTTGGACGTCGGTGTATGGCTGCCCTCGCCAATGCTCTCCAGCGGCACCAGCGGGTTCACCTCGGGGTAATAGGCCGCTGCCTGCCCGGCAGGAATGTCGAACGCCAACAGGGTGAAGCCATGTACCCGGCGTACATGCTCATCCCCCCACAGCGACACGATGTCGACCTTCTGTCCCGGCTGGAAGCCCAGGCGGACGATGTCGGCTTCGTTGGCGAACAGCACGTCGCGCTGGCCGCGTACGCCGCGGTAGCGGTCGTCCATGCCATAGATGGTGGTGTTGTACTGATCGTGCGAGCGCATCGACTGCATGATCAGGTCCGGCAACTGGCCGCTGGCGCGCACCCGCTCGTCGAGCAGGCTGTCGGGCAGCAGGTTGGCCTTGAAGTTGGCGCGGCCGGTGGCGGTTTTCCACTGGCGGCTGGCGGCGCTGTTGCCCAGGTAGAAACCGCCCGGCAGGCGCAGGCGCTCATTGAAGTCGGCAAACCCCGGGATGGTGTCGGCGATCAGCGCGCGAATGCGATCGTAATCGGCCACCAGCCAGTGCCAGTCGACCGGCTGCTTGCCCAGGGTGGCGGCGGCGATGCCGGCGACCACGGCGGGCTCGGAGCGCATCTGCCTGGACAGCGGCTTGAGCTGGCCGTTGGAGGCATGGACCATGCTGAACGAGTCCTCCACCGTGACCGCCTGCGGGCCATCGCTTTGCAGGTCGATATCGGTACGGCCCAGGCACGGCAGGATCAGCGCCTGCTTGCCGTGGACCAGGTGGCTGCGGTTGAGCTTGGTGCTGATCTGCACGGTCAGCTCGCAATTGCGCAGGGCCTGGGCGGTGCGTTCGGTGTCCGGGGTGGCCTGGGCGAAGTTGCCGCCCAGCCCGATGAACACCTTGGCCCGGCCTTCGAGCATGGCGTGGATCGCTTCGACGGTGTTATGGCCGTTGTGGCGCGGCACGCTAAAGCCGAAGCGCTTTTCGATGGCGTCGAGCAGGAACACCGGTGGGCGCTCGTTGATGCCCATGGTGCGGTCACCCTGCACGTTGCTGTGGCCGCGTACCGGGCACAGGCCTGCGCCGGGGACGCCGAGGTTGCCGCGCAGCAGCATCAGGTTGACGATTTCCTGGATGGTCGGCACCGAGTGGCGGTGCTGGGTGATGCCCATGGCCCAGCACATGATCACCCGCTTGCCTTTGCAGTACATGCGCGCCGACAGTTCGATGTCGCTCAGGGCAAGGCCGGACTGCGCCTCGATCTGCTCCCAGGGCGTGGCATCCACCACCGCCAGGTACTCGTCCACGCCATGGCCGTGCTCGGCGATGAAGGCGTGGTCGAAGATTGCCGGTTCGCCCTTGGCCTGTGCCTCGCGCTCCCACTGCAGCAGGAACTTGGCCATGCCGCGCAGCAGTGCCATGTCGCCGCCCAGGGCCGGGCGGAAGAACGCGGTGTTGGTCGGGCGATCGCTGTTGGTCAGCATCTCCAGCGGGTTCTGCGGGTGCTGGAAGCGTTCCAGGCCACGCTCTTTGAGCGGGTTGACGCACACCACCTGGGCGCCGCGCTTCACCGCGTCACGCAGCGGGTCGAGCATGCGCGGGTGGTTGGTGCCGGGGTTCTGGCCCCAGACGAAGATCGCGTCGGCGTGTTCGAAGTCGTCGTAGGTGACCGTGCCCTTGCCCACGCCAACGCTCTGGCCCAGGGCAACGCCGCTGGCCTCGTGGCACATGTTCGAGCAGTCGGGGAAATTGTTGGTGCCGTAGGCGCGCACGAACAGCTGGTAGAGGTACGCCGCCTCGTTGCTGGCCCGGCCGGAGGTATAGAACTCGGCCTGGTCGGGGCTGGCCAGGTTGTTCAGGTGGCGGGCGATCAACGCGAATGCCGCGTCCCATTCGATCGGCTGGTAGCGGTCGGTGACCGGGTCGTAGACCATCGGTTCGGTCAGCCGGCCCTGGTATTCAAGCCAGTAGTCGCTTTGCTGGCGCAGCGCGCTGACGCTGTAGCGGGCGAAGAAAGCCGCGTCGACACGGCGCTTGGTGGCTTCCCAGTTGACCGCCTTGGCGCCGTTCTCGCAGAACTTGACCATGCCGCTCTCGGGGGAGTCGCCCCAGGCGCAACCGGGGCAGTCGAAGCCGCCGTTCTGGTTGGTCTTGAGCAGGGCGCGCAGGTTCTTCAGGGCGTTGTCGCTGCCGACCCAGGCCTTGGCCACACTGCGCAGCGCGCCCCAACCACCGGCGGGGCCGGGGTAAGGCTTGTAGCGAGGGGAAGAGGCGGGGGCGTTGTCCGGGAGTTTTTCGTACGAGGTCACGGCTGTTACTACTCCGCCGCTGGGCTGAATACCCGCGGTGCGCTGTGTTTGGGCAGGTGGATAAGGTTGAGGTTGTGCTTGCGTGCCCATTGCAGAGCCAGGCCGGTAGGCGCCGAGAGGCTGACCAGGGTCTGGATGCCGGCGCGCAGCACTTTCTGGATCAGTTCCAGGCTGCAGCGGCTGGTGACGATGGCCAGGCCACCCGTGGTGTCGATGCGCTGGCGCAGCAGGGCGCCGATCAGCTTGTCCAGGGCGTTGTGCCGGCCGATGTCCTCGCGGCCCAGCAGCAGCTGGCCATCGCGGTCCATGAACAGCGCGGCGTGCACAGCGCCGCAGTGCTGGCCAAGGGGCTGGAAGGCATCGATGCGCTGGCGCAGGTCCTTGAGCCAATGGGCCGGGGGCAAGGGGGCCCCGGGCAGTGCCGTCAGTTCGGGCAGCGCCTGCTCCAGGGCTTCCACACCGCATAGGCCGCAGCCACTGGTGCCGGCCATCTGGCGGCGCTGGTTCTTGAGGTCCCAGAAGGCACGGCTGGAAATTTCCAGGTCGGCATACAAGGCCGAGCCGCTGCCGGAGAGCTTCACGTCGTAGATTTCGTCAGTACCGCTGACGATGCCGCTGCCGACGCTGAAACCGACCGCGAAATCTTCAAGGTCGGTGGGGCTGACCAGCATCACCGCCTGGTTGAGGCCGTTGTAGACGATGGCCAGCGCGACTTCCTCGGCCAGCGGCGTGCTGTCACGCGCAGCATCGGTGAGTTCGAGGTAGTCGTAGGTGTTGCTGGCGGCGGGCAGATCGAATGACGAGGGCGCCGCGCAGACCGGAGGCTTGCTGTTCATCGGGGCGAATACCGGCGGCAGTTTGATGCCACAAGCCTAGGCCGCCGGGCAGGTGGCGTCTAATCGCTAGCGTCTATGCCGTGATAGACCGCGTCGATTGGTCGCACAGGGGCGCAGGGCAGGATCCTGGCCTAGACTCCTGCTTCCACGGATTCACCCTAAAAGGAGCGCCACATGAGCCTGTTCAGTTTCGTGAAGGAAGCCGGTGAGAAGTTGATCGACCTGCTGACCCCGGGCAATGCCAATGCCGAGGAGCAGCTGAAGAAACACGTCGAAAGCGTTGGCCTGGGCAACCCGAACATCTCGGCCACTGTAGAGGGAGACAAGGTCATCCTCAAGGGCGAGGTGAGCAGCCAGGAAGAGAAGGAGAAGATCATCCTGGCGGCCGGCAACATTGCCGGTGTGGCTGCGGTGGAGGACCAGATCACCGTCACCGGGCCGATTGCCCAGGCGGCGGTGTTCGTCACCGTGGTGAAGGGTGACACGCTCAGTGCCATCGCCTTGAAGGTGTATGGCAATGCCAACCAGTACAACAAGATCTTCGAGGCCAACAAACCGATGCTCAAGCATCCGGACAAGATCTATCCGGGGCAGGTATTGCGTATTCCCAATTAATCATCATCGCCTGATCCGGCCCTTTCGCGGGTAAATCGCA
>NZ_JBOBDM010000104.1:0-9046 GCF_050586605.1 Pseudomonas sp. ES1
TGGGAGCGGGCTTGCCCCGCGATAGCGATCAGAGCTTCGGCGGCACTTCGCGCCACGTCCCCTGCTCCAGCCCTTCGATCGTCCAGTCACCAATCCTCACCCGCACCAGCCGCAAGGTCGGCAAGCCCACCGCCGCGGTCATGCGCCGCACCTGGCGGTTGCGCCCTTCACGAATCACCAGTTCCAGCCACGCCGTCGGCACGCTCTTGCGAAAGCGCACCGGTGGGTTGCGTGGCCACAGCGTGGGCTCGTCGAGCAAGCGGGCTTCGCCTGGCAAGGTCGGGCCATCATTGAGCTCGACGCCGTCGCGCAGGCGCTGCAACTGCTCCGCGCTCGGCTCACCCTCCACCTGCACCCAGTAGGTCTTGGCCAGCTTGTGCTTGGGGTCGGCGATACGTGCCTGCAGGCGCCCATCGTTGGTCAGCAGCAGCAAGCCTTCGCTGTCGCGGTCCAGGCGCCCGGCCGGGTAGATGCCGGGGATGTCGATGAAATCCTTGAGCGTGGCGCGCCCTTCGCCGTCGCTGAACTGCGTGAGCACGTCGAACGGTTTGTTGAACAGGATCAGGCGCGGCTCGGCCGGCGGCGCCTTGGCCTGGCGACGTGGGCCGGAAGGCCGCGCCGCCGGGCGGCGCGGGGTATTGCGAGGTGGCAGGGGCATGGATCCTCAGCGGAACGGCGGCTCATCGAAGCTGCGCAGTTTACGCGAGTGCAGCGAGTTGAGCTCGGTACGCAGCAGGTCGAGGGCGGCGATGCCGATCTTCAGGTGCTGGCTGACCGCGCGGTTGTAGAAAGCGTTGGCCGACCCAGGCAGCTTGATCTCGCTGTGCAGCGGCTTGTCGGATACACACAGCAAGGTGCCGTACGGCACCCGCAGCCGGTAGCCCTGGGCGGCGATGGTGCCACTTTCCATGTCCACCGCCACGGCACGCGACAGGTTGATCAGCGGGCGCTCCTGGGCCCAGCGCAGCTCCCAGTTGCGGTCGTCGTAGGTGAGCACGGTACCGGTGCGCAGGCGCTTCTTGAGTTCTTCGCCACGCTCGCCGGTAACCTGCGCCGCCGCTTCCTGCAGCGCCAGCTGCACTTCGGCCAGGGCCGGGATCGGGATGTTCGGCGGCACCACGCGGTCGAGGATACCGTCACGGCGCATGTAGGCGTGGGCCAGCACGTAGTCGCCGATGGTCTGCGACTGACGCAGGCCGCCGCAGTGGCCGATCATCAGCCAGCAGTGCGGGCGCAGCACCGCCAGGTGGTCGGTAATGTTCTTGGCGTTGGACGGGCCGACGCCAATATTGACCAGGGTGACGCCATCGCCGTCGGCGGCGATCAGGTGGTAGGCCGGCATCTGGTAGCGGTGCCAGACCACGCTGGCCACCAGGGCCTGGGCCTCGCCGTTGTCCATGCCCTTTTCGATGACCACGTTGCCCGGCAGGACCATGCGCACGAAGCGTGGGTCCTGGCGCAACTGCTCAAGGCCGTGGCTGATGAACTGGTCGACATAGCGGTGGTAGTTGGTCAGCAGGATCCACGGCTGCATGTGCCGCCAGTCGCTGCCGGTGTAGTGCACCAGGCGGCGCAGCGAGAAGTCGACACGGGCCGCGTCGAACAACGCCAGCGGCAGTGTCTCGGCGCTTTCCCAGTCGTACAGGCCATCGGCGATGTTGTCGGTGGCGGCCGACAGGTCGGTGCTGGGGAACACCCGCGCCAGCTGCGCGGCGGTGATGCCGCTGCCGGCCAGTTCGTCGCCCTGGTCGACCACGTAGGGATACGGGATGTTCTGTTCGCTGACGCCGACTTCCACGGTCACCGTGTAGTCGTGCATCAATGGCCGCAACTGCTCAAGCAGATAGCCACGGAACGCGGCGGGCTGGGTGACGGTGACGCTGTAGGTGCCGGCCACCTGGACCTTGGCGTAGGCGCGGGTGGTGGCGGCGACTTCACCCTGGCTGAAGTAGGTCAGGCGCAGCGCCGGGTAGCGGAACAGCGCACGCTCGTCCTGGCCCGGTTCGGTACGGTCCTTGAGGTAGCGCTTGAGGGCTTGGCTCAGGGCGCCGGTGGCTTGCTCGTGGAGGGCCGCCAGACGGTCGACGGCCTGTTCGGGGGTATCAACGACTTCAAACGCTTGGCTCACGCTGGGCTTCCTGTCTTCTGACATGCATGTTCAGCATCTTGCCTGCGTTCAATGGCAAATACATCCCCAGGTGTCGGCGCTGTGCAATCTGACGCTGGGGCCGCGTTGCGGCCCTTTCGCGGCACAAGGCCGCTCCTACAGGCGATTGCAGGTACAGTTCAACCGCCCCAGACCGGTGTAGCCCGCGCGACCAGAGCCTGTGCATCCACCCCGCGCGGCAACGCGCCATAGACCCGGCCACCGCCACCGAGGCGGCTGGCGATGAAGGCATCGCTGACCGTCGCATTACCGGCCTCGAGCAGCAGCTTGGCCTGCAGCGCCACGGCAATATCTTCGGTCAGCTGGCGCGCCCGGTACTGAATGTCGCCGGTATCGGCAAACGCCCCTTTGAGGTTGCCGATGAACGCCGCCAGGCGTGGATCGCCATGGCCATCGCCCAGCTCGATGAACAACGCATCCAGCACGCCCGGCTCCTTCGACAGCGCCCGCAGCACGTCCAGGCACTGCACGTTGCCGGAGCCTTCCCAGGTCGAGTTGACCGGCGCCTCACGGTACAGCCGCGGCAGGATGCTGTCCTCGACATAGCCCGCACCGCCCAGGCACTCGGCGGCTTCGTTGATCATCCCCGGCGCGCGCTTGCAGATCCAGTACTTGCCCACCGCCGTCACCAGGCGGGCGAAATGCGCTTGCTGCGGGTCGTCGAGCTGCTCCAGAGCCTGGCCCATGCGCAGGCTCAGGGCCAGCGCCGCCTCGCTCTCCAGGGCCAGGTCGGCGAGCACGTTCTGCATCAGCGGCTGCTCGCTCAACACCCGCCCGCCGACCTTGCGGTGGGCGCAGTGATGGGCGGCCTGGGTCAGTGCCTGGCGCATCAGCGCGCTGGAGCCGACCATGCAGTCGAAGCGGGTCATGGCCACCATCTCGATGATGGTCGGCACACCCCGGCCCTCTTCGCCGATCATCCACGCCAGGGCGCCACGGAATTCCACCTCGCTGGAGGCATTGGAGCAGTTGCCGAGCTTGTTCTTCAGGCGCTGGATATAGAACTGGTTGCGCTGGTCGTCCGGGCGGTGGCGCGGCAGCAGGAAGCAGCTCAGGCCCTTGTCGGTCTGGGCCAGGGTGAGGAAGGCGTCGCACATGGGCGCCGAGCAGAACCACTTGTGCCCCACCAGCTCGTAGGCCTGGCCCGGGCCTGGCGCGCCGACCGGGTAGGCGCGGGTGGTATTGGCGCGCACATCGGTGCCGCCCTGCTTCTCGGTCATGGCCATGCCGATGGTCACCCCGGCCTTGTGCCGGTCGCCGACGTTGCGCGGGTCGTATTCGCGGGCGAGGATCTTCGGCAACCAGTAGCTGGCCAGCTCCGGCTGCAGCCGCAGCGCCGGCACGGCGGCGAAGGTCATGGTCAACGGGCAGCCGGTTCCAGCTTCGGCCTGGCTGTGCAGGTAAGTCATCGCGGCCCGCGCAACATGGGCACCCGCGCGCGGCTCGGCCCAGGGCAACGAGGGCAGGCCATGCTCGACCGCTGCGCGCATCAGCTCGTGGTAGGCGGGATGGAACTCCACCAGATCCACCCGGTGGCCGTAGCGGTCGTGGCTGCTGAACTCGGGTTTGTGCGCATTGGCAAGGAACCCGGCGGCCATCAGCGGGCCGCCGGCCAGTGCCCCGTAGGCATCGATCCGCGACTCGGCCCAGCCGGCACCGAAGCGCCGCGACCATTCCTGCAAGGGCTGGTCGAGGCGGTACAGGTTGGCGCCGTCGAGGGCCGGCGGCTGGTTGGTGACTTCGTGGGTTTCGGCGAACTGGTGCAGGTTCATCGGGGGCCTCATGGATCCGCTCATGCCTGGAAAACCCAGTGAAGCACCGCAGCCCGCACAGTCAAAGTGACAAAACTGCCGATGAGCAGATCATTTGCTGCCCGCCCGTCAGTAACGCCTGCGCCCCGTCGCCGCCCGGCTGGAAGTCACCTGCACCTGGGCCACGGTCAGGACCAGGCTCAATTCGAAGCGGCTGCCCAGCCCCGGGGTAGACTCGTGCGACAGCTGCGCGCCAACCAGTTCGCCCAATTGGCGGCAGATCGACAGGCCGATGCCCAGGCCGCCGTAGCGCCGCGTCATCGAACCATCGACCTGGAAGAAGCGCTGGTACAGCACGGCCTGGTCGAGGTCTTCGAAACCGATGCCGCTGTCGCTGACGGTCAGGCTCAGCGCCAGCCGGTCGGGCCCGATACGCCGGCCACGCACCTGCACGGTCACGCCGCCCTGGTGGGTGAACTTGAGGCCGTTGTCCACCAGGCAGGCCAGGCAGCGGGCGAGCTTCTGCGCATCGCCCACCAGGCTGTCGGGCACGTCGGCGGGGATATCCAGGGTCAGGTACAAGCCCTTGGCCAGCGCCTGCCCGGCGTAACCGGCACGCAGCTCCTGGAGCAGGCGGCGCAGGCTGAACGACACACCGTGGTTGCGCAGGCGGCCGGCCTGCAGCTCGGTGAGGATGAGGATGTCGTCGACCATGGCCATCATGTCCTGGGCGGAACCGGCGGCCGTGCGGTGGTACTGGGCCTGCTCGGCGCTCATGGGCAGGGTGTGCAGCAGCTCCAACGAGCCGATCACGCCGTTCATCGGGGTGCGCAGCTCATGGGTGACGGTGGCCAGGAACTCGTCTTTCAGGCGATTGCTGTGGGCCAGTTGCTGGTTCAGCTGCTCAAGGGTGCGCCCGGTCTCGCGCAGGGCCTGGGCCTGCTGCTCGCGCAGGCTGTTGATGCGGTCGGCCAGGGCCAGTGACAGCAACGCCACCTCCAGCGCCGAACCGAGCTGGCTGGCGTACATGGTGAGGAACACGTTGGGCAGATAGCCCAGCACCATCAGGGTGTTGACCAGCCCGCCCAGCAGGAAGGCGGTCCAGGCGATGATGAACCAGCGCGCCACCCGCACCCCGCGCCACCAGGCATACAGGCCTGCGCTGAAAATGCTCACGGTGAACAGCAGCGCCAGCACCGTGGCCATGCGCAGCGCGATGCCGTAACGCAGGGTCACCGCCAGCACCATGACCAGCGCACCACCCGCCATCAGCGCCATCAGCAGGCGGTCGAAACCACGGCTGAGCCGGCCCAACTGCAGGAAATGGCGGGCGAACTGGCAGCCGAACAGCCCGGCGGCGCCGATGAACAGGGGCGTCGCGGCATTCGCCCACCACGGGCTGTCCGGCCAGAAGTAGGCGATACCGGCGCCGTTGACCGACACCTGGTACAAACCGAACGAGGCGATGTAGAGGATGTAGTAGAGGTAACTGACATCGCGCACGCTGAGGTAGATGAACAGGTTGTAGACCAGCATCACCAGCAACACGCCATAGATCATGCCCAGCACATACAGGCGGGTGGGCTGGTCCTCAAGGTAAGCCTGGGTCGACCACAGCGTCAGCGGCGCCTGCACCGAACCCTGGCTGTGCAGGCGCAGGTAAACGGTAGTCGCCTGCCCAGGTTGCAGCGGCAGCTCGAACAGGTAGTTGTTCTGGCGAATCTGCCGGCTGGCATAGGGCAGTGCATCGCCGGTGCGCTGGGCCAGGCGAAACACTCCTTGGGCATCCGGCAGGTAGAGCTCGAGGTGATCCAGCGGCGGGTAAGCCAGCTCCAGCAACCATTGGCGCGGCGCGGCGGAGGGGGTGGCGGCGTAGTTCAGGTCGATTCGCAGCCAGAACACCGAGGTCGAGTAACCGGCATTGAGCACCTCATGGGGGTGCACCTGGAAACGGCTGGCAAAGGCAGGTGCGCTGACCTGGCCAATACTGGCGCTGCCATCGTGGTCCTCGTAGACCTGCATGAACCTGCCCAGTGGCAGTCGTGAGGTGCTGGCGTCGAATTCGACCGCCCCGGCGAACAGGGGCAAGCAGCCCAGAAGCACAATCAGCAAATAGCGCATACAGCCCCAGCATGGCCTGTCCGTTCGCGTCGCGTTGCCTCCCTTCCCTTTGAGACGACGTGATCCGGCAGAGTCCGTTGATCGAATTATCCGAGCACTCTAGCATAGCTTTCCGGCAAGACCAGAGGCCACACTAAATTTGCATGAAACAGCTCTAGCATGCGCATTACAGGACAAGCATCGCGACCATCCTGACCACTCGATCAGCAAATCTTGCGCGGCGACCGATCCGCACAAAAAGGTTTGGTGATAAGCTCGCCGACCATGAATACCTACAGCTCCCGCCCCGTTGTCCTCTGTCTCTCCGGCCACGACCCAAGTGGTGGCGCCGGGCTGCAGGCAGATATCGAAGCCCTGATCGCCCAAGGCTGTCACGCCGCACCGACCGTGACCGCCCTGACCGTGCAGGATACCGTCAACGTTTCCGACTTCCGCGTGCTCGACCGCGAGTGGGTGCTGGCCCAGGCCAACGCCGTGCTGGCCGACTCCACCGTGGCCGCGGTCAAGCTGGGCATGCTCGGCTCGATCGAAATGGTCGACACCGTGGCCGAACTGCTCAAGGCCCACCCGCACCTGCCGCTGGTCTGCGACCCGGTGCTGCGCGCCGGCGGCGGTGGCCGCCTGGGCAAGGACGAGGTCGGCTACGCACTGCGCGAGCGCCTGCTGCCGCTGGCCACCATCGCCACGCCGAACCTGCCCGAGGCGCGCATCCTCGCCGAACTGCCGGACGGCACCGCCGACGAGTGCGCCGCCAAGCTGCTGCCATTCGTCGAGCACCTGCTGATCACCGGCGGCCACGGCGACGAGGACGAAATCCATAACCGCCTGTACAGCCGTGATGGCCAGGAGCACACCTGGACCTGCCAACGCCTACCGGGTAGTTATCACGGTTCTGGCTGCACCCTGGCCAGCGCCCTGGCCGGCCGCCTGGCCCTCGGCGAGCAGTTGCAAAGCGCCGTGCGCAGCGCCCTGGACTACACCTGGCGCACCCTGCGTGACGCCGAGCAACTGGGCAAGGGCCAGTACGTGCCACGCCGCCTGCCCCTGGATTTCTGCTCCTGACACGAGGCCACCCGATGAAGCTCCGCGGTCTGTATGCGATCACCGACAGCCAGCTGCTCGCCGGCCGTTTCCTCAGCCACGTCGAGGCGGCACTCGAAGGCGGCGTCTGCCTGCTGCAGTACCGCGACAAGAGTGACGATGCCGCGCGCCGCCTGCGCGAGGCCGAAGCGCTGATGACCTTGTGCGAGCGCTACGGCACCCAGCTGATCATCAACGACGACGCCGAACTGGCCGCACGCCTGGGCGTCGGCGCGCACCTGGGCCAGACCGACGGCCCACTCACGCCGGCCCGCGCCCTGCTCGGCCGCCAGGCCATCATCGGCTCTACCTGCCACGCCAGCCTTGAGCTTGCCCAGCAGGCCGCCAAGGAAGGCGCCGACTACGTCGCCTTCGGCCGCTTCTTCAATTCTGTCACCAAGCCGGGCGCGCCGGCCGCCAGCGTCGATCTGCTGGAACAGGCCCGCGCCCAGGTCAAGCTGCCGATCGCCGTGATCGGCGGCATTACCCTCGACAACGCCGCCCCGCTGGTCGCCCATGGCGCCGACCTGCTGGCGGTGATCCACGGCCTGTTCGGTGCCGACAGCGCGCAGGAAGTCACCCGCCGCGCCCGCGCCTTCAACGCCCTGTTCGCTTCCTGATTTCGAGAGAAGATCCCATGTCCCGTTCCGAAGCCCTGTTCGCCCAAGCCCAGAAGCACATCCCCGGCGGCGTTAACTCGCCGGTCCGCGCTTTCAAGAGCGTCGGCGGCACTCCGCTGTTCTTCAAGCACGCCGAAGGCGCCTACGTCGTCGACGAGGATGACAAGCGCTATGTCGATTACGTCGGCTCCTGGGGCCCGATGATCCTCGGCCACGGCCACCCGGACGTACTGGACGCCGTGCGCAATCAGTTGCAGCACGGCCTGTCCTACGGCGCCCCGACCGCCATGGAAACCGAGATGGCCGACCTGGTCTGCTCGCTGGTGCCGTCGATGGAGATGGTGCGCATGGTCAGCTCCGGCACCGAAGCCACCATGAGCGCCATCCGCCTGGCCCGTGGCTACACCGGCCGTGACGCCATCATCAAGTTCGAAGGCTGCTACCACGGCCATTCCGACAGCCTGCTGGTCAAGGCCGGCTCGGGCCTGCTGACCCAGGGCGTGCCCAGCTCTGCCGGCGTACCGGCGGACTTCGCCAAGCACACCCTGACGCTGCCGTTCAACGACATCGCCGCGGTCGAGAAGACCCTCGCCGACGTCGGCCAGACCGTGGCCTGCATCATCGTCGAGCCGGTGGCCGGCAACATGAACTGCGTACCACCGGCGCCGGGCTTCCTCGAAGGCCTGCGCACGCTGTGCGACAAGCACGGCGTAGTGCTGATCTTCGACGAAGTGATGACCGGCTTCCGTGTCTCCCTGGGCGGTGCCCAGGGCTACTACGGCATCACCCCCGACCTGTCGACCTTCGGCAAGATCGTCGGTGGCGGCATGCCGGTCGGCTGCTTTGGCGGCAAGCGCGAAATCATGGGCTGCATCGCCCCGCTCGGCCCGGTCTACCAGGCCGGCACCCTGTCCGGTAACCCGCTGGCCATGGCCGCCGGCCTGACCACCCTCAAGCTGATCAGCCGCCCGGGCTTCCACGACGAGCTCAGCGCCTACACCAGCCGCATGCTCGACGGCCTGCAGCAGCGCGCCGATGCCGCCGGCATCCCGTTCGTCACCACGCAGGCGGGCGCCATGTTCGGCCTGTACTTCAGCGGCGCCGATGACATCGTCACCTTCGACGACGTGATGGCCAGCGATGCCGACCGTTTCAAGCGCTTCTTCCACCTGATGCTCGAAGGCGGCGTGTACCTGGCACCGAGTGCGTTCGAGGCGGGCTTCACCTCCATCGCCCACGGCGACAAGGAGCTGCAGATCACCCTGGATGCGGCCGAGCGGGCATTCGCCAAGCTGAAGTAACAAGCT